>CAZJIU010000009.1:41772-44422 GCA_964546145.1 uncultured bacterium | reverse complement strand
TCCGCCCAGGAAAATTAATAAAAGAGTAATCAGTACGCCCTTGTGGCTAAAAGAGCTCTTGACATCAAACGTACCCGTAGCCTGCTCGCCTGTAAAATCAACATCCTTAAAATAAACCTCGTTGCGAAATTCTACCGGTTCGGTATCACCCAGGATCGGAATCGTTAATTCAAAAGCAGTTTCCTGAGGCGGGAGACACATCTGATCATTACACCCCTGATAATATAGATTACCGGAAATAAGTACTGACTCTTGCACATATTTTGTCAATTTACCGGATACAATAATCGCAATTTCTCCGGCATAGACCGCCAAAGGCTGGTCAGTATAGGAAAAGGTCTTCAGCAAATGTGGCGGATAGTGAATATCAGTGATTTTATATTGACTTGATTCTTTGATATTTAACCGGGTTACAATTACAAATTTATCGGTAGGCGTCGCTGAATTGATATGCCAGGGATCGTCCAGAGACACTACTACAGCCAATTGGAATGCGCCGCCCGGATGGACGCCATTGGTAGAGAGATAGGGCTTCATTGCCAAAATTTGGTTGATTGGCTGCCCGAAGAGCTGCCCGATCAAGCCCAAGAAAATGAAAATCTGACAAAGCCTTTTACTATTCATGATTTCACAATTTTCGACGAAAAAGGCGCTGAAAGAATGATTGTTTTTTAAATACTAATGAGCGAATCAAGGAAATTTTATTCCGGGCTTCCTGCTCGCCCGCGGCGATAAACTCTTTATAACGCAGCAATTCACTCCAATGCACCTCACCAAGCGCAGGAATCAATTGAATATCGGCGCTTTTCATTAAAATTCTTGACAGCAGTCTGCCGCGAATCATATCGGCTCGCGAAATTATACCAATCACATGCGGATCTTCAAGGGAACTAATCTGCTGTGGATCGACACTTACACCTATTACAATATCCGCTCCCATTTGACGCGCTTCGGCTATCGGAACCGGTGCGGTAATGCCGCCATCTGACAGCAGCTGCCCATTGGTTTTGTGAGGTTTAATAAAACCCGGAATACTGGAACTAATCGTAACCGCCCTGCGAATATCACCTTTTTCAAAAAGGACCGTCTGACCGGAATTAAGATCCGTGGCAGCACAGGCAAATTTAATCTTGGTATCCTCAATCTTGCCGTCATCAATTAATTTGGCAATTGCCTCGGATAGCCGTTCAGTTTTGATAATGCCGGCTCGCGATTGGGCAATATTCACTACAATCCGATTTGCCACAGTTTGGACAAGTTGAGTAAGGAATGAGGGATTCTGATCATTTTTAGGAATGATAAACCTCAGTCCCAGTGACTCATAATCCTGTCTGGTAAAAAAAGATTCCAGACGCTCCGTCAATTGCTTAATATCGGGATTCTGAGCATACATCGCACCAATGATTGAACCCATCGAAGTGCCAACAATCAGGTCAATTGGGATTTGCTCGTCTTCCAATACTTTCAATACCCCGATATGGGCTAAACCCCTTGCTCCACCACCACCTAAAGCCAGACCGATTTTCTTTTTCATTATCACTTCAGATTTAACTTATTTCAAACTGTTCAGCCAGCTGCAAATAATCAATAAAAAAATTATGACTCGCATGTATCCGCTATAATTCAATTAATGGTCCTGGTACGTGCTGATTGGCGATATTTAATTGGATTGCCGGTGTGATTTGCTGGATTACTTCCTGAAATGATCGCCCGACAATTTCCGGGGTATTATTCTGCTCGCTTAAATGGCCCAAAATTAAATGCCGGAGTCTGCCATCCAGCGCCAGCTTGCGAAAGAGAGTGATTGCCTGCTCGTTCGAGAGATGCCCAACCCGGCTCTTGATCCGCTTAATCAGCCATAATGGGTACGGACCGTTGTCCAACATCGTAACATCATGGTTGGATTCCAGAAAGAGCAGATCCAGATTGGTCAGGTATTCCCGCAGATATTGAGCACCATTACCAATATCAGTAATTATTCCGATCCGGTGCCTGTTTCCCGTAATCACCACGGCTATCGGATCGGCAGCATCGTGAGGAATATGAAAAGTTTTAACTCTAAGATCGTGAATTTGCAGTTCGTCTCCAACGGTATACAAACGAATCTCAGCATGACGCAGAAAATCCGCCGGAATCGAACGATAAGTCAAAGTGGTAAGATAAACCGGCACCTTAAAACGTCGGGCAAAGGAGCCGATTCCTCTCAGGTGATCATTATGTTCGTGAGTCAAGATGATTGCACCGACCTGGCGTGGCTCAAGACCGACTAAAGCCATGCGCTGGCTGAGACTCTTCAAACTGAATCCCTGGTCAATCAGGAGCGCCGGTCCGCTATCTTTAACAAAAGTACAATTGCCCTTACTGCCGCTGCCCAAACTGCAGAAGATCATGATTTACCGGTTCTCCCCCGGGAGGTTAGCGGAATATTGGCAGCACACTGGGGACATTCCGCCGGTTCGTAAGAGGGAATCTCCAGACTCACTAAGCTGAAAAAAGGTAATCCAAAATCAATCTTGCCACCGCTGCGGTCTATCAGCGCTCCAATCCCCATAATTACACCTTCACTCTTGATGACCAGATCAATCAATTCAAAAAGCGAACCGCCGGTCGTAATTACATCATCTACCAAAAGTACCCGCTCACCCTTCTC
>CAZJIU010000009.1:21631-41672 GCA_964546145.1 uncultured bacterium | reverse complement strand
CCGGCAGAAGGATTGGAAGTAAGGCAGAGTACAAAAGCACCTTTTGCTTCATTCTCGATAAACGGCTTGAGACTATCGCTGCCTAAATAGGGATTAATTGTAACTGCCCGGAAGTTTAAGGTATCCAAAATTGCCTGGGCATAAAATTTAGCACTGTTGCCGATATCACCCCGTTTGGCATCAGCAATCAGAAGAATATCCTCCGGCACCTCAGCAACCAGGCGCTCCAGGATTCGCATACCCCGCCAGCCCCACAGTTCGAAAAAGGCAAAATTAAATTTATACGCCGGGGTTAAATCGGAAGTTATACGAATTACTTCCCGGCAAAAACTATATACTCCCTGCGGCGTATGCGCAAAACCGGTGGGTAATTTTCCCGGATCCGGATCAATCCCCACGGTCAAAAACGTAGCTTTTTGCTGAAGGCATTTTTGAAAAAATTGATTGAATTTCATTGCGCCGGAAAGTACGCTTTTTTTCGAATTATTTCAACAGTGATTCTTTCCCGATTCCAAGATTATCATTGCCAATTTAATCAATTTTTTAGAGTTTTAGCAGGTGAAGTTTGTAATTGACAATATGCTGGGTAAACTTGCGCGCTATCTCCGAATTCTCGGCTATGATGCAATTTATCCGCCGCAAAGAGCTGCTGATAATTGTCTAAAACTCGATTTACCAGATCGAATTCTACTCACTCGCAACTCTCGCTATAAAGGGCAACATCCAAACCAAAAAGTGATCTTTATTCCCTCTGAAAACATTAAGCAACAACTGGCATTTTTGATTAACGAGCTACCGATCGAAATCAGGTCAGAAAAGCTCTTCAGTCGCTGTTTGGACTGCAATGTACCGGTTAATCCAATCCCGAAAATCGAGGCTCAAGGCAAGGTGCCGGATAAATCCTATAATTTCTACACTGATTTCTCCCGCTGTCCTAACTGCGGTAAAATTTACTGGCGCGGGACTCATACTGAAAGTGTCCTGCGAATGCTCAAAACTATAACTCAGCAACACGAACCCTGATCAATTCATGAAGCGCGATTTAAGCCTGCTAATTTTCGATCTGGACGGCACTCTGTATCCCGTCAGCAAAGCAATGGATAACATTTATCCGACATCCGCAATTCATTTGCTGGCGAAGAAAAGTGGCCGCGAGCTGCAAGAACTCCAGACCGAATTCCTGCGTAAAAAAGAGGAACTTCGCACCATCATCAAGGGTAAACCTACCTCTACTCTTACACTCCTGTATTATTACGACGTCAGTTTCGAGGAATTCGAAGATGAAGTTAACGAGCGAATGGATGTGGATACCTATCTGCAGCTCGATCCGCGAGCCGTTAGCACTATCGAACTGATTGCGGCAAACTATGCGATTTTCCTTTATACAACCAATAATGGCAAAATAACCGATCGTATTTTAAGCCGCATCGGGATGCGACATATATTCCCGCCGGAGAAATGCTTGACCTTTTCCGATGTGGGGAAAATGCCTCTGTCGAAACAGGAAAAATTGCGTTATATCAAACCGCATTCCGAGGGATTTCGCTATATCCTTAACCAATCCGGAATTGCCCCGCAAAACGTCCTAATGATTGGTGATTCAGAAACAGCCGATATTGTTCCGGCTCAGAATCTCGGACTACAAACCTATCACGTCCAAGACCGCGAATCATTTTATGCCCTGCCCGCACGGCTGGGAATTATCTGATTATCTATTTTAAATCAATTGAAAAACTTATTCTTGGATAATCAAAAATATTCATATATTACAAACGTAATGGATAAAACCACTCGGGAGCTGTTTGAAGTAACCCTTTCCGAAACCAAAAGTCGGATATTAGCCTCTACTCCCGACGGAATTGCAATCGAACTCATCGAGCATCTCGGTGAAGCAGAATACGGCACAATCGTGCGGATTTCCGAGACTCTCGTAGACAATTTCGGCAGCAATGCCCGCTTCAATCGCAATTCGGTAAAAAAGTATTTCAATTATCCTAAAACCTTCCCATTTATCATCCGCTACAAAGGTGAAATCCAGGGATTTATCGTTGGGGCACCACTGGAAAATTTCGCTAAGGAGGAGTGGGCCCAATACGACGAAAATCTGGGCAAAGGAAATACAATTTATACCTATGCCTATGTAGTTCAAAAAGACAAGCGCAATTTCGGCATTGCCAAAATGTTGAAAAGGGTATTTCAGAATACCCTCAGACGCAAAGACTATTTATACATTACCGGACACGTCATGGAGGGTGTCAGCCTCAACTTTACCCATCAGAGCCATTTAGTCCGGAAATTCGACAACTGGAATAACACCGGGTATACTTTTGAATACTATCGCAGTCCACTATAATTTTTTTGCTTGCCATTCAAAATATTGGAACTTGCTTAATGAGTTCAATATTTAACCATCCCTTCCTACTCCATAACCCTATTCAAAATTATCAATGGGGTACGCGCAATCAGGCAGCCCTCATTCCCCAATTGATGGGCAAAAAGCCTAAACCGGATAAGCCCTATGCCGAGCTCTGGATGGGTGCTCACCCCAGCAACTCTTCAGCTATTCAGGTGGAAGATAAATTGCTGCCACTACATGAATTGATTCGCCGGTTTCCTGAAGAAATTCTCGGAAAAGACCTGAATAACCAATTTGGTCAACAACTACCATTTATGTTAAAAGTAGTCTCAGTAGCTGAACCTCTTTCAATTCAGGCTCACCCCAGTAAGGGGTTGGCAGTCCTACTGCATAAAAATGATCCAGACCACTTTCCCGATGACAACCACAAACCGGAAATCGCAATTGCCCTGGATTCATTAATCCTCCTGGCCGGTTTTGCCAGTTATCAGGAGTTACACACAACCATTAAAAAATATCCCGAAATCGCTCAATTCTTCAAAACTGAAGCGTTGGCAAACATATTCCCCGATACTCCTACAATCAAAGAGCAACAAACTGAATCCATCCGACTATTATATCAAACCTTCGTTCACCTCTATAATACCAAGCCCCTCTTCTACCAGGAAAAAACGGCTGCACTTGCCCGACGACTCCACTCAAAAAGCCGACCATCAATACGCGAAAAATTATTCCTGGATGCCTACCAAAAATATAGTAAGAAGGACATTGGACTTTTTACCATCTTTTTCCTCCGCCTGGTAAATTTGAAACAGGGTGAAGGACTCTATATTCACCCCGGTATGCCGCATACTTACCTCAGGGGTAATCTCCTCGAATGTATGGCAAATTCGGATAATGTCATCCGTAGCGGATTAACCCGGAAATTCCAGGATGTTAAAACCTTGATGACGGCGCTTGATTATTCTGCTAAATCCGCTAAAATTATTAAACCTTCGAGTTCTCTTGCCGAAATTCACTACCCGACGCCAGCTGCCGAATTCACTGTTAGTAGATTTTCACTCGCTAATAATCGCCAGTTTTTCCCAACCGCTAGGCGAGTTGAAATACTGCTGATCCTCGATGGTTTGGGGACAATCAGGTGGGGAAAACCGCGCCAAAGAATGGCTTTCCATCAAGGTCAATCCTTTATCATTCCCGCAATTGTTGGTGAATATAGCGTTACAGGAAAACCAGCTTGCGCTGTTTACCGGATTCAGGTTCCCTGATAAACCATTATGATCCGGCTCACAGATTAAAACACTCCCGCTAATAATTTATTGCTAATCAAGTCGCCGACTCTTAATTTAAAATTAAAATAATACCGCCGTGAGTTGCGGATGAAAAAGTTAAAATTAATTTTATTAATTCTCTTCTCCTGGTACTTTGCCTTTTCCCAGAACCGAACGACAATTGCCGTTTATTCACTAACCAGCAATAATGTAATATCCGAAGAAGAGGCTCAAATTCTAACAAACCATCTCAGAGCATCGGTAATCAACTATCCCCAATACAATCTGCTGGATCGCAGCCGGATGAACGAGATTCTTAAAGAACAGGGATTTCAGCAAAGCGGCTGTACCTCCAATAAATGCGTCATCGAAGCCGGACAATTACTCGGCATGCAAAAAATGCTGACGGGATCAGTCGGCAAATTTGGGAAATTATTCACTATTGAACTCTGGATAATTGACGTCGAAACAGGTCGCATCGAGCTGACCGCAACCCATAACTTCCAGGGTGAACTGGAAAAGCTACTAACCGACGCAATTCCGGCTATTCTAGAAAAGCTCTTAGGTTCGCCAGCAATCAATCAGCTACCAGATAATGTCACTAGTCTTACTATCGAATCCAAACCCGAGGGGGCTGACATATATTTAAATGGTCAGAATATCGGCACGACACCCTACACCTACAACAATATTAATTCAGGCATCTATGATATAAAAATTAAAAAAACAGGTTTCCTTGATTATAGCCAGAATTTTACTATTTATCCTGCTGAAAAACGTAGACTCAACGCAATTTTAGTAAATGCCAACGGATTTATCACAGTTACCGGAAACCCAATCGGAGCCACCATCCTGATTGACGGTAAACCGTTTGGGACTTTACCGATTTACGAAAAGGTAATTTCTATCGGCAATCACCGGTTGACAGTCCGCCAGAAAGACTATGCCTCTCACTATCAGCGAATCCAGATCCAGCCAGCCCTATAATAGCAAATACGAAATATATTTGAATTCCCGGCGAATCAATTGGTCTACTTTTCAATACGGTGCCGGTCTCAATTTTTTCTATGCGGTCAACCGTGAATTTTATGCCATCCTGATATCAATTAATCTTAAGTATCCCTATAAACCGAGGCATTCACTGGGTTGCCGGATGGATTTCTGGAAAATATCTTATAATAATTACCACATAAACGTGTTCAATTTGTTCTTTTTTTATCAATTTACTCCGGATTTCTTAAAACAGGCCTACCTCGAAGCTGCACTGGGTTATGGTCGCAAAGAGATGCGCAACCGTTACTTTGAAGACATTTATGACGTTAATATATCCATCGGCACAATTGGGCATTTTCAGAAGCTGGCCCATCCAGAACAAACTTTATGTGAATGTTGGTTTCCAGCTAGCTATGTACACAATCGAATATTTCGGTCCACGTTTAGTAGTGAATTTTAATATATAAAAATATCATCACTGGCTACATCACCCTGCGGTATAGCCAAAAATGTCGCAACGCACCTGCCAGCCCTCCTATTTCAGGAGCAGGCTGGAAGCATTACGAAAAGAAAATATAAGCATTGCCTGCTCATCCATACAAATTGGCAATGAACCATTTTTTCTAAACCAACAAGAAGTTATATTTAATGCCAGAGAGTGAATACCAAGCAAGTGTACCAAGAAGAAATCAATAAGAATCAAGAAAACTCAAGAACCAAAATGGAACTGCGTGGATTTACTGTGAAAAATCCGAAAGAGAGAGCTTGCCACTTTATTTCAAATACAGAGCAAATCCAGTAATCAGAATCACTGGATAAAAACAGGGAATTGACATCATGATCGAAATTAATCCCCAACGCATTGCCGGCGTAGTAACCTTGCAGATCATTGGCCGGATTGACAGCTTGACGGCTCAGACAGTCGAGCAGTACCTGGAAAACCTGAGCGAATCCGGCGAACGTACAATCGTCATTGATTTCACCCGGATCAGTTACATTAGCAGTGCCGGATTGCGGGTTCTGTTACTTTTTCAGAAGCAACTGAAAAAAGTGGATGGCGAAATCATCCTCTGCAGTCTCAGTCCAACGATTGCGGATGTTTTTCGGATGAGTGGTTTTATCAATTTGTTCCGGATTCTGACTTCAGCGGATGAAATCAACACTCTGCAAACCCAACCGGAAGGAGATGTCGCTGCTAAGTTGTTAACTAAGGATGGTATTTCTATCGAATATTTTTCCCCTGATGCTGCCCCGGGTCACCTGACTCTTATCGGTTCTCAGGATAAGATGGCTGATTCCACTTACGGTCCAAATGACTTACAAACAGTCAAGGCTGGTGAACTGCAATTTGGTTTGGGATTCGCGGCTCTTGGCGATGATTATAAAAGTACCAAGAATCTTTTTGGCGAAGCGGTAATTATCAAAGGCAATCTCTTTTACTTTCCGGCTGTCAGGAGACCGGTTGTTGATTACATGCTGATTTCTGAGGAAAATTCGAATATTGAATACAAGTTCTTTTTCGGCATCAATCTCACCGGAAATTTCAGTCGAATCGCGGCTTTCGAATGCCAAGAAGGCTTTGTTGATCTGAGCCAATTGGTAGCGATTATTACCGAGTTGAGTTCAGCTGAAGCCATGGGTGTCGTCCTGATTGCCGAGAGCAAGGGATTACTGGGAATGTACCTTAAGAAAGTGCCGATTATTGAGAATAAGCCGGGAAATGGACTGAGCATCTACAGCCCCGAAAATTTCGCCGAATGGATGGATTTTCCGGTTGAACCAACCGATTTCAATAAGACCGTGATTGGCTGCGGGCTGGCAGTCCGTAAGAAAGACGATGTCCCGAATGAAATTGCTCATCTATTACCGGACCAATCGAACATTCACCTCCATGCAGCAATATTCGAAAGGGGACCACTGAACAAGAAAGCAGCCAATTTTCAGCAGGAGTTAAAACGTATTACCAGCGAATCTGAAGTCAGCAAAATCATCCATATTCTTGACGGCAGCCGCTTCAGCAGTGGCTTGATCGGATTGATTGATCTCGAGTTTTAAATGCTTCAGGTTTCACTCAAGGAGATAGATTAAATGGAGCTTTGGGTCGGTGCTCTCAACCTCGGTTTTCTGTATGCCCTAATGGCGATGGGAATTTATATTACCTTTCGCATTCACAATTTTGCCGATATTACTGTGGACGGCAGTTTCACGAGCGGTGCAGCTGTAGCAGCTATTATTATTGTTTCAGGCGGTAATCCGCTAATCGCTCTAATCGGCGCCTTTGGCGTGGGTCTATTGGCTGGTGCCGCTACTGCCTTGATTCACACCAAACTCAACATCAATAGCTTACTGGCTGGTATTCTGGTAATGACCGGACTTTACTCAATTAATCTGCACATTATGGGGCGTTCTAACATTCCGTTACTGGCGCAAACGACGGCATTTTCGCAGATGGCGCATTTCAATCCCGGCCTGCCGCAAGAAATCTGGTACACTATCGTGCTGGTTGTTTGCATTACCCTAAGCTGGCTGCTGGTTAGTTTGTTCTTTAAAACGGACCTCGGCATCGCTATGCGCGTCACCGGTAACAATCCAACAATGGCTGGAGCAGTCGGGCAGGATGTCAAATATCTCACCTTAATCGGAGTAGCTCTCGCCAACGGTTTGGTTGGGCTCTCCGGTGGGCTGGTGGCGCAGTATCAGGGATTTGCCGACATCGGGATGGGCATTGGTACTGTGTTAATTGGTCTGGCTTCGGTCATCATCGGCGAGTCAATCATTAAAAGCCGTTCGGTTTACCTGCAATTCTCAAGCGTCATCATCGGTTCGGTAGTTTTTCGTTTTATGATTGCCTTTGCCCTCTTTATCGGCATGAATCCGATTGACCTTAAATTGCTCACCGCCCTTTTCGTTTTGCTCACTCTCGTTATCTCGAAAATCATCGCCGATAAATCGGTCACCCGGGCGCGGCGTCGCCTTAACTTTAAAAACTTATTTCAGACCAAATCCAGCCGCTGGATTCTCGGAGGACTGGCTGCGGTAATCCTGATTATCGCCGGAATTCTGCTTTTCAAACCTAATCCTGTCCGCCAAAAAACCAAAATCGGGGTTGTCCAGTTTACCGACAATAGTCTGCTGGATGTTACCCGTGACAGTTTTGTCAAGGAAATGCAAAATCTCGGCTATAATGACGGCAAGAATTGCCGGATAATCCTCGAAAACGCTCATGGCGATGCGCCGGTTATCAACACAATTATTGATAAATTTCTGCGCGACGACGTTGATCTGATTCTAACAATCTCGACTTCGGCTACTCAGGCGGCGATCAATAAGGTCAAAAACCGTCCGGTCGTCTTTGCGACTGTCGCTAATCCTTTTATCATCGGAGCCGGTCAGAACGACAGTCTGCATCTGGCGAATGTCACCGGTGTCTATGGTGCCGTCCCGATGGATAAAACCCTCGAAATAGTCAATCTGTTTTTCCCGGGTCAATTGAAAATTGGCTGCCTCTGGGATCCTTCGCAGGCTAACGTTGTTTTCAATGTCAACAACCTGAAAAAGGCCTTAGCTAAATATCCGCAGTATCGTTTCGAGGGAACCAATGCCTCCAATTCGGCGGAGGTTTACCAGGCGGCTTTATCGTTGGTAAACAAAGGTATTGATGTTTTTGTGCTGCCACCGGATAATATTATTTACTCAGCATTCGATGCTGTTGTTAAAGCTGCCCGAATCCGGAATATTCCGATTTTTCTTAGCGACGTGGAGCGACTCGCCGATGGAGCTCTGTTAGCACTTGGCTATGATTATACTTCCAGCGGCATTCAAGCCGCTCACCTTGTCGACCGGATTATCAAAGGCGCCAATCCGGCTCAGATCCCCTTTGAAATATATACCAAGTTGACAATTGGTCTGAACAAGAACGTTGCCCGCGAAATAGGCTTAAAAATCCCGGCAGCTGTTCTCGAGCGGGCAACTTTAATCATCGATGAAAATAAATCTGCCGAAACTATATCAATCCCAAAAACTCTCGTATTGTTTCAGTTCAGTTCCCACAGTATGATGGAGGAATGTGCTCAGGGAGTAATGGATGAGCTGAATGCCAGCGGTGTTCTAAAAAAATACAACATTATCGTTGAGCGAAAAAATGCACAGAATGAATTTACTCTCGGACAGTCAATAGCTCAGGATATAGTGCGCCGCAAGTACGATTATATCATTTCGCTTTCAACTCCTGCGCTGCAGATTATGGCTCAGGCTAATAAAAGAATCCCGCATGTTTTCGGAGCAGTAACCGATCCCTATCGGATGGGTGTCGCCAAGAATCCTACCAAGCATCTGCCGCAGTTGACCGGTGTGGCAACTTTTCAGCCAGTTGAGGAGAGTTTCAAGGTCATGCGGGAATTGTTGCCGCACGCCAAACGGGTTGGAATCGTCTGGAATCCCAGCGAAGCCTGCTCTGAGGCTTGTACAATCAAAGCCCGGGCGGTGGCCCAGCAATACGGCTTCGAACTGATTGAAGCTAATGTCACCAGCACAACCGAGGTCATGGATGCCTTGCATTCAATTCTGGATCGCAACGTGGATATATTTTTTACCAGCGGCGATAATACAGTATTGTTGGCGATTGAATCAATTTCAGAGATTCTTAGAAAACACAAAATTCCCTATTTTGCGAACAGCCCTTCGGATGTCGAACGCGGCGCTCTGATTGCAGTTGGAGCTGATTATTACGAAGTCGGACGCGAAGTGGCTAAGGTGATGATAAAAGTCATCGCCGGCACTCCTCCGAAAAATATTCCGATCCAAGATTGCGTACCGATTCAGATTGGACTAAATCTGTCACTGGCAAAGGAGCTCGGTCTAAAATTGCCGGAGACTTTTCTCAAACGGGTCGCCATAATCAGGAGATAACCAATGATCCAAATCCGCAATCTGCACAAAAAGTTCAATCCTGGTACGATTAACGAAGTCTACGCCCTGCAGGGTATTGATCTGGATGTTAATGACGGCGACTTCATCACGATCATCGGCACAAATGGCAGTGGTAAAACGACCTTACTGAATGCGGTTGCTGGCACTTTTTTGCCGGATGAGGGCTCGATTATAATCGCCGGGTGCGATGTCACCCGAACTCCGGATTTCAGGCGAGCTCAACTGATCTCGCGGGTTTTCCAAAATCCTTTCAGTGGCACGGCACCCGGGATGAGTATCGCTGAAAACCTGCATATTGCCAGCCTGCGCAGCCATAAGTGCTATCCGAAAAAGGGCTTGAACGCCGCACGTCTGCAATTCTTACGGGAAAAAGTTGCGGTACTGGAAATGCAGCTGGAAAATCGGTTGGATGATACCATCGGGACCCTGTCTGGTGGTCAGCGACAGGCACTGTCATTGCTGATGGCAGTAATTACCGTGCCCCAAGTTTTATTACTGGATGAGCACACCGCTGCACTCGATCCGAAATCGGCTTCACAAGTAACCAAACTTACTAAAATGTTCATTGCCCAGGAAAACCTGACGACCTTGATGGTTACTCACAGCATGCAACAGGCGCTGGAACTGGGTAACCGCACAATTATGCTGCATAAGGGCAGAATCATTGAGGATATTGACACCGCTGAGAAAAAACAATTGACGGTTGATGACTTGCTGGATAAATTTATCCAAATTCGCAAACAGGAACAATTGACTCCCGAACTGCTAGCCGAATTAAAACAAATGTATGCCTGAAAAATTCGCAGTCTCTATTCAAATAACATTAGCAAATTCTAATAACTGACCATTAATTTGTTTATTCATGTTTGATTACAGATATACTATCAATCGTAATGCTGGTTTTAAGCGTATTAGTCACCTTTTAGAGGGATTCAATCTTTAAGAAATTATTTGGGAATTCTTTAATTTATCACTATAATTAAAAGGTGTTAAAATTAAAGCAATAGTTGTACAGGAGGAATAAAACCAATGAGTTCAAAGACTACAACTTCAATCATCGGTATCATTCTTGGCAGTGTGATTGTCATAATGATAGTCCTCCGGTTGACCGGAGTGTTTCCCCAAGTCGAACGAAATTCGGAGTTAATCGGCACGATTGGTGGCGTGGAAAAAGCCGATAAATTTGTCGGCGAACAATTAACTTTTAAGGATGTTCAGTTTGAGGATTCGGTATTAGCTCAATTCGTCCAAAGTGCCGAGTTCCAGAATCTGCTGAAAGATCCCGATTTCAAACGAATACTTCAAAGTAAGGATTTCTTACAACAATTCATGAAAACGGATTTCCAGATACTAGTTCCAATGTCAAAAGATTTCCAAAAGATATTTGCCAGTAAAGATTTCCAGAAACTACTGGTTGATAGTAAGGATTTTCAGAAACTAGTGGTTGATAGTAAGGATTTTCAGAAACTGACAGTTGATAGTAAGGATTTCCAAAAACTGACAGATAGCAAAGATTTTCAAAAAATATTCGACAGTAAGGATTTCCAGAAACTAGCTGACAGCAAGGATTTCCAGAAAACGTTGTTTGATAGCAAAGATTTCCAGAAACTGGCGCAGAGTAAAGATTTCCAGCGTGTGGCGAGTAAGGATTTCCAGAAATTGGCCCAGAGCAAAGATTTCCAGAAATTGGTGGATAGTAAGGATTTCCAGATGATGATAGATAGCAAAGATTATCAGAAATTGGCCCAGAGTAAAGACTTCCAGAAATTGATAGAGAGTAAAGATTTCCAGAGAATAGTGCCGATGAGTAAGGATTTCCAGATGATGATAGATAGCAAAGATTATCAGAAATTGGCCCAGAGTAAAGACTTCCAGAAATTGGTGGATAGTAAGGATTTCCAGATGGTCCTAAGCAAGGATTTCCAGAAACTGGCGCAGAGCAAAGATTTCCAGCTTGTATTGAGCAAGGATTTCCAGAAACTGGCAGATAGCAAAGATTTCCAGAGTCTTTATACGAGTAAAAATTTCCAAAGACTGATCCAGAGCAAGGATTTCGAGAAATTGGTTCAGAGCAAGGACTTCCAACGGTTATAAGGGAACCTTGACCTGATTTTAAAATGTAATAGTCTATAAAATTCCATTATAATTTTCTTGAAAAACTATAGATTATTTATGGATTTTTACTTATGTGAATTAAACGATCAACTAATTCGAGCAATATTAAATGGATGCTATTAATTGTTAAAAATTCCGAATATGCTCTCTCTCATTAACCGGACTATTTTGATAATGCTTTTAATTGCTTCCGGGGGCTTTACGCAGACTCTTCAGAATCTGCGAACCGACGACCTCAACCTGGAATATTACAGTAATGCCCACAGTTATATCATTCCTCACTTAGCGCGCTGTTACACGACTACCTGGAATTATTACAAGCAGTTTTGGAATTATAAGCCATCTGAATCCGTCAACATTTTCATTGAAGATTTTGGAGATTGGTCAAATGGTGGAGCCTCGGCTGTACCACGCAATTACGTCTATGTATCGCTTGCACCAAATATGTATGTTTTCGATGTCGCCCCGGCCAATGAGCGCATGTCAAACCTGATGTCTCATGAGTTGGTGCATGTGATCGCCATGGATAAAGCTACCCGCCACGACCGCCTCTGGCGTACGCTTTTTTGTGGTAAAGTCCAAGAAACCGCCAGCCATCCGGTTTCGATGTTATATTCCTTTTTGACGACACCGCGCAGATACTCGCCGCGCTGGTTCCATGAAGGTATTGCCGTTTTCATGGAGACCTGGATGGGCGGCGGTATCGGGCGGGCACTGGGTGCTTATGATGAGATGGTTTTCCGAACACTGGTAAACGATTCAGCCTATATTTACCATATGGTCGGACTGGAGTCGGAAGGTACCGCGATTGATTTCCAGGTCGGCGCTAATTCCTACCTTTACGGTACACGCTTCTTTAATTATTTAGCCAGTCAATATGGACCAGAAAAATTGATCCAATGGGTTTCCCGAACACCGGACAGCCGCCGTTATTTTTCCCGCCAATTCAAACAGGTTTATGGACGGCCGCTGACTGCGGAATGGTCGCACTGGATCTCCTTTGAAAAAGAATGGCAAAACCAGAATATCAAAACGGTGCGGAAATATCCGGAAACACCCTTTCGACCAATTGTGACTGACAAAGTGCTGGGCAGCGTATCGCGCTCATTCCTGGACTCTAGGCGCGGGGTACTCTATACCGGGGTCAAATTTCCCGGTCAGGTTGCGCATATCGCAGCTATTAATCTGCAAACCGGTAAAATGCAAAAAATTTGTGATCTCAAGGGCGCCTCGACCTATTTTACAACTAACATGATATTTGATCTAGAATCCGACCGGCTCTTTTTTACAACCGACAATTTCAAATACCGCGACCTGAATTTCGTTAACCTGAAGAACCACAAAGTCACCCGCCTGATTACCGATGTCCGCACCGGTGATCTGGCATTTGATCCGACTGATAAATCCATCTGGGGCGTGCGCCATGAAAACGGTATTTCAACTTTAGTCAAAATTCCACCTCCTTACAACGATTACGTGGCAATTTATGCTTTTCAATACGGCACCGATTTATATGATCTGGATATTTCGCCGGATGGAAGATATCTGACCGGCGCTTTGACCTTTGTAGACGGAAAGCAGAAGCTAGTCTGTTTTGAGATTACTAAACTGTTAGATCGCCAGGCCGATTACGAGGAACTTTTCGACTTTGAACTGACCGGCCCGGAAAATTTTGTTTTCTCCGCGGATGGTCGCTATTTATACGGAACGGCTTATTATTCCGGTGTGTCAAATGTCTATCGCTATGATTTTCCAGCGCGCGACATGTCAATCATTTCCAATGTTACAACCGGCTTGTTTCGACCGGTACCGATTAATGACGATTCGCTGATTGCTTTTCAATATACCGCTAAAGGTTTCATCCCCGGCTGGATTCCCAATCAACCGCTGGAAAATGTCGCCGCTATCCATTACCTCGGTCAGAGCGTTTACGAGAAATTTCCAGTTGTTGGCACGTGGCGAGCACCGTCACCGACCACTATCGATCTGGATGCACTTACGACTTATAAAGGTGAATATAAACTCTGGCCGAACACTAAATTGAAATCAGCATATCCGATAGCGGAAGGTTACAAGAGCACTACCACGTTAGGGTATTATTTTGATTTTTCCAATGACATCGGTTATAATTCACTAAAATTCACAACCTCGTATTCGCTCTTTGACAATAATCTAGCGGAAAGCGAGCGATTTCATTTCAGTGCTAATTACCGCTACTGGAGATGGGAGTTTAACCTCAAATACAATCCGGCTGACTTTTATGATCTGTTCGGACCAACCAAAACCAGCCGGCGCGGCTATTTTCTGGGAACTAAATATAAAAATAATCTAATCTGGGACGAACCCCGCACAATGGATTACACAATCAGCAGTGGCTACTGGGGCGGTCTAGAGACAATGCCGGATTATCAAAATATTTCAGCCAGCTTTGATCAGTACTTTTATATCAATGCTTCGCTGGATTATGAATATGTTCAGAAATCACAGGGTGCCGTTGATGGCGAAAAAGGTTACCAGTTTAGTGCCTTTACCCGCAATAACTACGTCAATCGCCATTTGTATCCTCAACTCGTTACTACTCTCGATCGCGGTTTTGCATTACCAGTTAATCATGCTTCAGTTTGGTTACGTAGTGCAGCCGGAATCTCACCAGCTTTGCGTGATGAACCATTTGCAAATTTCTACTTTGGCGGCTTCGGCAATAACTGGATTGATCACCAGAATGAAAAACGCTACCGCGAATATTACAGTTTCCCCGGTATAGACCTGAACAGCGTCGGCGGAACGAACTTTGCCAAATTGCTGGTAGAATTAAACCTGCCACCAGCGCGCTTCCGACATATTGGTATAACGGCTTGCTATCCGCGCTGGCTAAGACCGGCGGTGTTTGCTTCGGGACTTTCCACCAACTTGTTTGCTTCCTCCGGCAGCTGTACGGTTTATAATTGTGGCGCCCAGGTTGATATGGAAGTAGTGCTTTTCTCATTATTTCCTACGACCCTATCTGCCGGGTACGGTTTAGCCTTCAAGCATGGAAATAAAACTTCTGCAGAATTAATGATTTCGTTGAAAATCCTATGAACGCAATAATAGATATTATCGCCAGTCTCCTGCCAGTGCTGATCTTTCTGATTGCGCTGGTATTAATGGACAGTTACAAACTGATTAAACCAATAATGGTTCTTCAGGCAATTATCTGGGGCTGTCTAGCAGGCGGAATTGCCCTGTTTATTAATCGGTTTTTTATTCAATTTATTCCTCATCAAAGCTTGCTTATTTCGGTTGTAGTCGCTCCGATAATCGAAGAGACGATTAAATCAGTATACCCATTTTACCTGCTTAAAAAAAAGAAAATCGGGTTTCTGGTTGACAGTGCAATCTTCGGCTTTGCGGCCGGGGCCGGATTCGCACTGGTAGAGAATCTCTTTTTCTTACACGCTCTGGGGGAGCGAAATATTTTCCTCTGGCTAATTCGCGGTCTCGGCACAGCTGTCATGCACGGCGGCACAACTGCTATTATGATGATAATCACCAGATACTTACTTGAACGGCAAAAACGGCTCCAGTTCCTTACCATTATTTGGGGATTTTTAACCGCAATATTGATCCATTCCGGTTTCAATTATCTTGTTCACATCATCAGCGCAGAGCTGATTGTAATTACGCAATTGGTTGTTTTACCGCTTTTACTAAGCCTGATTTTTATCAATAGTGAAAAATCACTGCGCAAGTGGCTTGAGGAGGGTCTGGCGGCCAATGTCCAATTATTAAGTGACATTCGGGCCGGTCATTTTCGGGAAACCAAAGCCGGCAACTATCTTTACAGCCTCCAGGAACATCTTGCGGGTGAAATCCTGGCTGATATATTTTGTTACCTGCTAATCTACCTGGAACTTTCGGCACAAGCCAAAGCACTGCTGATATTAAAAGAAACCGGTATTCAGCCAGTACCCGATCCGGACATCCAAGCCAAGTTCACGGAATTAAAACAATTAGAGAAGAATATCGGTAAAACCGGCCAATTAGCTATGGCACCGCTGCTGCGCACCAGTCCGCGCGATCTGTGGCAATTGTATTTCCTCAACCAGCAAATTGACCAGAAAAAAAATCTCAAAAACTGAGATTATGGGCGAGCAGGGCTGGACATTTAAACAAAAAGAGAAAGCTATTCTGGTTAGCCTGATTATCGGGATTGTTTTGCTAATCCCGAATATCGTCGCCGCGCTGACGTCTAATTCATTGATCATGCTGACCGATGTATTCCAAGGCGCTAGTGAAATACTGGCGATTTTCTTTGCCTACATCGCGATCCGCAAGGTATCTAAAGGCACGAATCTTGTTTATAATTATGGCTACGGTAAAATGGAAGCCTTTTCCAGCTTACTCATTGCAGTCGTAATCGGGATTTCCCTGATCGTCATTCTAACCAGTGTGGTTCATGGTATTTTGAAACCCGAAAAACTGGCTGGTGTCGGTGTTCTGATTGGGATTGGATTCAATTCCATTGGTTTTCTAGTCAACTTCTGGCAGTGGCTCAAATTCAGGAAAATCGCCAAAGCCGCCTTCTCGCCAATTATCGAAGGGCAGCGTGACCTCTATCGCAGCAAATTTATCATGGATTTGGGTGCATCCCTGACTCTGACCGGTGGTTTTGTATTAGGCAATGTTTCATTTGCCCATTTCATTGACCCGGTTGGCGCCCTGGTACTGAGTGGCTTCCTGTTATACTCAGCTTACACACTCTTCTCGACCTCAATGGATAATTTGATGGACCGGACCCTGGAGGAATCTCTGCAAACCGAAATTTTAAAGGTACTGGGGCAACACTTCAACGACTATCGGAATATACATGATATTCGGTCACGGCGTTCCGGGGCAGATATTTTTATCGAGCTATACCTGGAATTCGACGACCACTCGAAGATGGCACAGGTTATGAATAATATTCAGCAAATTACCATCGACATCAAAGAGATTATCCGCAATTGCCACGTTAATGTTATCCCCTGCCGGGAGAAGCCGGCACAAAAGTAATAATTGCGATAGAATTTGCTTTTGACTAAGTTGTTTAAGCAATAGACAATGTTAGCATAAGACAAGTTGTAAAATCCGGCAGACAGACATCCTCCAATGCACAAATATTCACATGTACCTATTCGCAATAAATTGAAAATCGCCTGGCGGACTTTATCATCACCACCAGAACCTCGCTTCGGCTCCTTGTTCATTACCCGGAAATGCAACCTGAAATGTCCCTATTGCAAAGTCATCAGTTTTAAATTTAAGGATTTGAATACCGACCAATGGCTGCAAGTCATTGACAAACTCTATCATTGGGGTGTACGGGTATTTTCTATCACCGGTGGGGAACCTCTGCTTAGAAAAGACATCCACGATATTATCAAGCATATCTCACAAACTCGCAAGTCAATTCCCTGGCTGATTTCTAACTTTAAAATCATGACCCAGGAGACCATAGACCAGCTGGCGGATGATGGTCTGTTGTTCTTGACCGCCTCACTGGATTCGCTGACCCAGGTCGGAGTTAAGTCCGACGCTTCGATTCTCGATTTACTTAGCTATGCCAGATCGCAGGGCATAATCTGCAGCACAATTACCGTTCTTCACCAGGGAAATTTTCAAGAGATTCCTGAGATCATGCAAAAGGTTACCGAACGAGGTATTATTTTTGATCTGGGATTCTTCCAGCATGTCGGCGGAATGTTCTCGCCAGCCGACCCGAGTCAAAAAGTTAATGATCTTGGAGCTCTGGAAATACTGCGGGAAAAAATCCGCAGTCATAAGCTGAAAACCGGGCTAGTTGCGCCCAGCTGGGGATTTTTAAAAACCGATCTCCAAATGTATCGCGAGATGAGCTGGAAATGTCCCGTGGATCGTGATGCTTACCTGGTAGTTAATAATGACGGTCGTCTGATGACCTGTCAGGAATATTTGAACGATATAAATGTTCTCTCGATTGAAGAACTCGATGATCCCCAGTGGCGGGCAGCCAAGAAAGAGACCGTTCGGAAATGTCGCGGCTGTTACTATGGCTGCTACTATCAAAAAGTTAACATTTCGTTGATCGATCTCATCCTGGACAGTTACTCAATGCTGAAGGTTTGAGCCGCTATCCAAAATTTAAATACCAGCTGCCCCAAAATATAATTGCATCAATTATAGAATTTCCTGCAAGCTCCGCCAAATATTATCAAGGTTTTTTTAACTGACGGATCTTCAGTTTCAA
Organism: uncultured bacterium; assembly: GCA_964546145.1. Taxonomy (GTDB): domain Bacteria; phylum Fidelibacterota; class UBA2242; order UBA2242; family UBA2242; genus CAZAKO01. The sequence goes on along the minus strand of CAZJIU010000009.1, from coordinate 23,761 downwards.
GCCAGATCTTTTGCTGATTTAGTAATATCCTAAATTCTTCGTTAAAAGGTATTTCCCCGATAAGCTGGATGTGATTCGTTTTCAAAAATAGTTTAAAATTCCTTTCGGCACCAACATTCAAACCAGTTTTACTCGCTTGTCATTTACCGCTGGCAATTGCAATCCTAATCAATAGTTACTCTCCCAGAATCTCTCAAAATACGTATTGACGATATTACCAGGCGGTGATAAATCGGCACCCAAATTTTTATTTCCCTATACTCCTAATTGTCACATTGATATTCATGAACAGACACTTTGCCCCGATTCACTCTTATCTATGACTCCTGTTTTGGAGAAAATCCAGGATAATCAATAATAAGCCTGCCATTTAAATGGTCTATCTCATGCTGCAAAACTCTGGCTAATAAGCCACTGGCTTTTAATTCGACGAGCTCACCCCTGCTATTCAATCCTTTGGCAATAATCTCAAAAGGGCGTTCAACTTCGACGGAAACATCAGGAATACTCAGGCAACCTTCACTCATTATGTCACAGCCTTTGGCAGCTAGAATTTCTGGATTTGCCAGCATGATTGGTTCTTCTTCGATGCAAGCAACAATTAATCTATCGAGGATGCCAATCTGCGGAGCGGCTAATCCTATTCCATTATAATACTTCATAGTAAAAAGCATTTTTGCAAATAACCTCTTTCCCCGCTCGTTAATTTCAACTATCGGCTGGGATTTTTCTCTCAATACCTGATCTGGAAATTTCCTGATCTCTAATGGTTTCATTCAGCTACCTATTACAAAAGGACTCTCCAGCCCCGATTAAACTGCGTTATATTTTAGAATCACATCACCTACGTTACACCCTACATCCCGGGCAATAACCGGACATTTAGCCATAAAAAGGAAAAAAATTGGTCTTTTTTCCGTAGACAAAGCTTCAAAATTCCCCTGCCCTTTACTGATGATCATTTCGGCCTTTCCATAAATTTCTAAAAATTTTTTGGAGCATAATGAGAGAATCGTTCCCGGGGCATCCGCGCCGCAGGAAACCACTCCCGCAACTCCCTGCATGCCGCAAGTATAAGCATCGTCAATCAAAGCATCGTTAATGATCGGCTTCTCTTTGACTGCATAAATAATTTTTTTATTCCCAGCGCATCTTTTTATTTCTTCGATTAAAATTTTATCGAAAACAACTTCTCCCGAATTATCCGCCAGGTAAAGAATAGTTCTCGCTTCACTCAAACACTCTCGGAATTGCACATAGTGAAAATTGTCCTTGCCAGCTAGTTTTGTAGACCGATTTCCTTCCCTCAAAATCTTCGCTAGTTCCGCATCAACATCCAATGTATTTTTTGCACCATAATCGATAATATTCCCCAAAATGGCTAACTCTATGGCGGTTAACAATCGATCATGAGAACGATTGATTTTCTTCCGCAGCTCGTCCTCCATATTCAAGGCCAGCCGATTGCTTTTATCCTTTAGAGCCAGATAGGGATCGTCTGTTCGGGTTATCTTATTAATGAGTTTATAAATAATCCTACCCATCTCCGGAGGCGAAGAGGTTAAAGGAAAGTCTGGCAAAATCTTTGCTAATTCATCTATAACTCTCTTCTGAGTTGATTCCGAAGCACCGGCTAAGCGGGCTGCCTCAAGCGCCTGTTTAAAAAAGCAGGGAATACAATCCAGATAGGTCTTCATCTTACAACCTTATTATTTTCGTCAACAAATATGGTTTTTGCCTCGACTTGGCTGACTTCATCATTACTCATAAAAACATACGAAATAATACAAAGTTTATCACCAACCTCACCGCACCTTGCTGCCGGACCATACAGAGCAACGATTCCGGAGTTTGTCTTTTCTTCAATAACATAGGTTTCAAGTCGCTTGCCATTATTGAAATTCAAAACCTGGACCTTTTCACCAGGCAAAATATCGCTGGCTAACAACAAGGCTCGATCTATACCGATACTGCCATTATAATCCAGGATTCTTTTAGTTATACAAGCACCATGAATTTTAGCTTTGAGTATTTGTCGAAAAATTGTCATCCTTTTCTCCTTGTAAAAAAAACTAAGCCACTTTTATGAGATCATTGCTCCAGAAGTTAGCATATTCTTTGGGCAATCCG
>CAZJIU010000009.1:0-21531 GCA_964546145.1 uncultured bacterium | reverse complement strand
TTTTCTAATTATCATTGGACACGATGAGAAGTGCTCTCTTCATTTTCAAAACAACTTTTCTTAATCCTTTCCCAAATGGATTTAATAGTATGTGTAATTTCTCCGTTGGTATACTCAACCACAGATTGTCCTTTTACCTGGGCTTCCGTAATCTGTTTATTATAGGGGATCATTCCCAGAAAGTTGGAACCGTTCTCTCTGGCGATCTCCCGAATCTCCGCGGCTTTTTCCATATTCAAGTCAGATTTATTGACGATCACACCGGACGAAACCCCAAAAAACCGGATCACATCCAGTACTCTCTTCAGGTCATGAATACCCGACACCGTCGGTTCGGTGACTACCAAGGCATAATCGGTTCCGGTGATCGAGGCAATAACCGGACATCCAGTACCCGGAGAGCCATCAATAATGGATTTGGGAAGGACGTGGCTTATTGCTAATTCATCTTTCTTGGTTCGCACAAGGGTCACCAATCGGCCTGTATTCTCTTCTGCCACACCCAGTTTGGCGTGGCTCATGGGACCGAAACGAGTCTCGGAGACAAACCACTCACCATTGATAGCCGGTTCACACAGAACAGCATCATCGGGACATACCAGACAACATACGCCGCAACCCTCGCAGGACATATCATCGATCGCACAAATTGTTTTCTCGTTTTTTACGATTTCATAAATAGCATCAAATCGGCATTGACGCATACACTCGCCACATCCAGTACACCTCAAGGAATCAATTTCAGCCCTATCTCCGCCGCTGAAGAACCCGTGGAACTTTACTTCGGGATAGAGTATCAGGTGCAAATCCGCGGCATCTACATCGCAATCGGCGATGGCTATATTTTTTTCCAGCGCACAAAAGCTGGCCACCAGCGATGTCTTGCCGGTACCGCCTTTGCCACTTATTACAACCAATTCTTTGGATTTTGGAGATTTGGACTTACCACCCGATACACTACTTGGCACTGACCGTATAGCCCCTTGATCTCGCTCAGGTGTTACTGCTTTTTCACGCACCGGCTTCTTTATCATAGCGCGTTGTATAATTTTTTGTGCAATCCCATGAATCAAGTCACGATAATCAGGTAATTTCTCTAAGACCAGATCACCGACCGAATAACACTCGGCAATCCGCCGATCATCTGGGATCTCCCCGATAATTTCAAGAGCTTCGTCTTTGCAGTAGGTTTTTAGCTTATCGTTATGATACTCCGCCCGATTCACAAGTACCACCGGCTCTTGGCCCAATTCCCGACACATATCAACTGCCAGTTTCAGATCATGAATACCGAAAGGGGTTGGATCCGTGACCAATACACAGAGATCGGTATTCTTCACTGTCTCAACCACCGGACAGGCAGTCCCCGGAGAGGAATCCAGAATATTGATTCCCGCCCCGATATGTTGTTTCACCTTTTTAATCAACCGTGGTGACATACCACCTTCCGCCGTTTCGAGCAGGGCATAATGAAAATCAATTGTGCCACTTTTTCCGTTTCTGATCTTACCGATTTTCCTCTCCTTCTCAATTATGGCATCGGTCGGACAAACAACGGTGCATGCTCCGCATATGTGACACAGATTTTGAAAGAATAAGATCTTTTCCTTAACCATTGCAATTGCATTATAATGACAGGCGTCTACACATTTTCCACAGGCAATACACTTATCTTCATCAACCCCCACAGGCGACAAGAGAAATACATCCTCTTCGTTTTCGATGTCTGGTTTCAGAAACAGATGTCCGTTAGGTTCCTCCACATCGCAATCCAGGTAGCGGACGGTCTGCCCATCCTGCTCCAGGGAGCGGGCAATGTTTGTGGAGATAAAGGTTTTGCCCGTTCCCCCCTTCCCACTGGAAATCGCAATCTTTAAATCCACTAACTAATCCTTCCTCTAAGTTGAACAGGAATATGATCTGGTTTGAGATCGGACTGATTATCCAAGAGGACAGGTTCCCGTGGGACAGCTTGAATCTGAACCACTGGATTTAGGGCTGCCACCACTTACAGTGAATGACCCCATCATCTTTTTGATATTCTCACTACCGCACTTCTGGCATTTCAACTCTTCCTGTTGAGCTGTAACGCCAATCAACAAATCAAACTTTTCACCACATTCATTGCAGACATAAGTATAAATTGGCATATTAAACCTCCGTTATTAATTTACTTCACAATTCCTTTAAACTTTCCTCCAGCCTTCCATCCAGAAGCATCCAGTCGGGATGATAACGACCTTGCTCCTCCAGCACGTAACGGACACAATTTTCCCAATCCCCTTTGCAGTATAACTCGATCCATCTCCTTCCTAACCTGCCTTCTTCATAAAACCACTTCATGGGACACGCTGGATACCATTTACAAGTCTGTAACAAGGTCGGTAGCTTTTTGTATAACTCTACTGTCTCAGCTTCAAAAGAGGGATTATAAATAAGTGCCGCCGGATGAGGTAATGGGTATATTTTTTGGTCATTCTGAAAAATGAACTTGCCGTAGACTTTGGTATAATCTTCACGGGCTTCCGGCGGATCGGTATGATATTTCACAAAAACATAGCGCGTCGCATAATAGCCCAGCGGCACAAGGATTTCAGGATTAACAATCGCTATCTCCTGATCCAAAAATTGATTGCAGGATTCGATTTCATCCAGCTTGGGTCGGCGATTCTTAGGGAGCATGCATTTGATCAAATTGGTCATATAGAACGATTCGCGCTTGATTCCAACAGTTTGTAACAGACGATCCAAAACCTGACCCGATGGACCGACGAACATTCGGTTTTCCTGATTTTCTTTTTCACCGGGAGAGAGCGCGATCAGCATTAGATGCGCATTCGGATCGCCTTCGCCGACAAGGGCATGTTGCCGGGTATCAGACAGCCGGCATTTTGTGCAAGCTCTGATCCGCCGATTAAGTTCATCAATCGATTTTTGCTTTCCACTGATTTTCTGAGAGATAGATGATTCAATAATTCTCACACTATTTCCTCACTAACCTCTCTCAATTGATAGTCAAGATAGGTTTGAATCACGGTATATATTTTCCTAACTTCTTCTGATTTTGGCAAAACATCCCGGATCATCTCCAGATAGCGCCTGGATTTAACAGAACGTAATGTGGGTTTGAAATTGATATCAAAAATCCAGCCCATCTGAAGCAGTTTAAAATCATTCAGATTCCTGATATTATACACATTTACAATTCTCTTATTGATTAAATCCTGATATACCTTGTCCGAAATCCCGGGTGTATCGGGCAGGTCAAGTTCCAGTGCGCCGTTGCGTCGGCCATCATTGCTGTGGTAATAATCGGTTACCACTTTCCAGATATCCAGCTTATCCGCATCCCGAAGCAGTTTAGCAAAAAAGAGACATGTTTCCGTTTCTTCCTGAGGCAGCGAGGCTCGGTTGTGGTAGTTTATTACTCGGAGAATGAGATTTTTAATCACGTCATCAAATCCATTCAAAACTCCGTATCTTTGCAGTACTTTTATACCCAGCTTGGCGTGATCCTCGGATTGTCGATCCACAAAAGTTTGATAACGGGCATACTGTTCAAAACGTCCAATATCATGGAATAATGCGATAACCTCAGATAGACGCAGTTCATCATCATTTAGTCCAAGCTGATTTCCAATATTCAAAATTTCCCTGCATACATGTATGGTATGCTTTTCTTTTAAAATGATATTTTCCTGAAAATTTTGATCACCATATTTGAATGTTCGAACATAGCTGAAAAACCACTTCTTTAGATCCCATACACTTTTTTGATTAATGTCTATCACGACCTGTTTTTCCCCTTAGAATTTTTATCTAACCTCGAAAACAGTTTTTATAAAATCATCTCTCGCCAAATAACTTCGTCCCAATTCGCACAATATTGGCGCCCTCCTCAATGGCTATTTTGTAGCTATTGCTCATGCCCATTGATAAGTACTTCATTTCCACATTGGGAATACCGGCTTTACTCAGGTGGTCGAAGAGGGCTTTGGTCTTTTTAAAGTAAGGCCGGGAATCTTCCGGATTGCCGAATCTTGGACCCATCGTCATCAAACCCAAAATCCGCAAATGTGCCAACGAGCTGATTTCCCGGATCAGACCTTCCGCATCCTCGGGCAATACGCCGGTTTTACTGGATTCCCGTCCGCTATTGATTTCGATCAGGATGGGCATAACCTTTCCTATATCCGCACAATGACGATCAACCGATTCGGCAATCTTCAGCGAATCAATCGTTTCGATCATATCAAAAAGCTGTACTGCCCGCTTCGCCTTATTCCTCTGAAGATACCCAATCAAATGCCATTGCACTGAATCTCCCACGTGCTGGTACATCCGGTCGGCTTCCTGCACGTAGTTGTAGCCAATCATTTTAACTCCCGCATCAATGGCACTTTTTACTTCTTCCGGGGTTCTCTTTTTGGCTGCTGCCATGAGTAAAACATCCGACGGGAGCATCTTTAAACATTCAGTAACTGATTCTTTAATTAGTTTTGTATTCATTACTAATCCTCTAATTTTTCTCTTTCACAAATAAAAGCGGAAACACAATGTCGCTCACACAGCAGGGCAGCCATACGGCGATAAATAAAAATATAAAGACTACAATACAGGTAATCCAGTTCAAAATACCTCCGAGTGCCATTAAAACATGGAACAGAGAAGCCCAGGTACTGAACAACACATGAGCAGCATGCGGAAACTTAGTTGTCGGCTTAAAAAATGCAACCGCGATGCCGGCAATTGCTAAAGGATTGACCAGCCACCATTTCTCAATAAAACCGAGATGAATCCCGCGATTAGGCATGCCCAATAAAACCTCACCCAAATAGGGAATCACCGAATCACTGAGCGTGGCAATGCCGATTGATCCTAGATAACCAATGGCCAACAGCTTCCATAAATTACATTGCCCGCGCAGGCATTTACCGCTGATACGCCGACATTCATGCAATTCATACATGGCTGCTGTAACCATTGCACTGAGGAATACATGAAATGGATGAAGAACATAAAAAACCCTGAAAGAGACTCCCTTCGGAAGATTTTGAAATAACAACATAACCATTATGCCGGTCAATGCGCCAAATGCCGTAAAGGGAGCGTGATTTTTCAACTCTCTGATAATCTTATTCATACTCATGCCTTCTCTTACTTCCAACTAACATCATTTTTAAAACGGCAAAGTTATTTAATAAGGGTAACTTTCATTTTTGTATCAGTGTCCCTGAATATTCAAATGCATTGGGCTTCATTTTGATCCATTTCCCATGATCAACGCCAATCAACTGACCGCATTCACACTGTAAATTATCCCGATCTCGAACCGGGTAGTACTTGACAATCCTATCTTTATAGCATCGCAACACGCGCCCCTTCCCGATCTTATTGTATTTGAGGAGCTTCCTTTTACACTGCACGCATTTGATAATAATCATTTTTTAAAATTGAGAACACACCCCTGATTGAGAGAATCATTGTGGCTGATTATGTCACAATATTCCTCTTGAAATTTAAAACTTGCCTTCATGATTTCATGTATGAGGTCATCTAAGTTGAGTTGGCTAAACTTATCTAATGGCGAGTCTTCCAATACATGTTTGGGATATACAGAAAAAATTCCCTTGGGTCTTAAAACACGGAAAACTTCTGAGTATAATTGCACCCTTTCATTTAGATTAAAATAGTGCAATACATCATAGACTAGAACCACATCTATCGATTCAGTTTCGAATCCAAACGCTACACTTCCCGTTGTGTGGATGATCTTTATATTCCACAAATTCAGTTTTTGCGCTTTGCGTTTCAGTTCATTCAGAGCATCCTGCTCCTTATCCAGGGCGTAGACCAATCCATCTTTCCCGACAGCGATTGCCGCTGGGATGCTGTAATGACCAACCCGTGCCCCAAAATCCAGAACGGTCTGATTACTTTTCAAGCCGATTTTTCGTAGGAATTTGATTCCTTGCTCTGTCTCCCATTTTCGTATGTTATTCTTCACTTATCCGCCTTCCGACTTGCCTATTTTTTTCAATTATCATCTAACCAAAGGTAGGTGCAATTACATTTTTCATTATTGAAATTCTCATTGCTTCAGCAGGCGGAGTACATTTTCGGCAATATTTACAAATGCTTCTGCTGTTGCCGAATCGGGATACTTTAACACTATCGGCGTACCATTGTCACCGCATTCACGTCCCTGCTTTTCCATGGGAATCCGTCCCAGAAAAGTGGCATTCATTTCCGACGCCATTTTCTCACCTCCGCCGGTTCCAAAGAAATCAATGGCTTCGCCGCATTTCGGACAGATCAAACCCGACATATTTTCAATAACCGCTATTTGGGGAATATTCAATTTCTTTGCCATATTTACCGCCCGGCGACAATCCAGCAGCGACACCTCCTGCGGTGTGGTCACGATAATTGCCAATTGCGGGTGCATTTTCTGGGAAACCGTTAACACCTCGTCGCCGGTTCCTGGTGGCAGATCGGTCACTAGCACATCCAGTTCATCCCAGACCACATCGGCCAGAAACTGGGAAATCGTTCCGGAGCGCAGCGGTCCGCGCCAGATTACCGGCTGATCCTTGGGTATCATCGGCGCGATCGAAATCACCCTCAAGTTTTCTTTGATCTGCGGTAATATCTGATGCTCATCCATCACCTCTGGCAAACCGGAAAGACCAACCATCTGAGGAATATTCGGTCCGGTTATATCGGCATCCAGCAGTCCGATCTTCAATTCTTTGCTTAGCAGGGTATAGGCAAGATTGACGGCGACGGTGCTTTTCCCCACACCACCTTTCCCGCTGAAAATCACAATCCGGTGATCGATTTTTTTAAGAACCTCATCGATGCGCCTGTTCTGCTCTTCCATTTGCTTGACTCTATCCGGATCGCTATTCATTGTTTCAAATTCCTTATTCTTAATTTCTCAAACCATATTCGGTTTTATTTTTCTGCTTTCAATAGTCTCACATAATTCTGAACAAAGAAATACTCTTCAAAATCGTGAAAGTTAAAATCAGCCAGAATCTGCTTCCAATCTCGCCCGATAAAATCGAAAGCATACCGGCATTCGATGGTGTTAAAGATATAGCGGAATAATAGTGGCATTTTGTTCCGGTCAAATTCGGCATAATCGAGCATAAAAAATGCACCGCCAGGTTTTAAATGATTTTCAATATTTTGGAGAATCGTTTGGCGGACCGTATGTGGAAAACCATGAATTACAAAGCTGATGAATATCTTATCAAATTGCTCCGTCAACGAAAATGGCTGGTCAATTCTTTGCCGGATAAATGCAACGTTCCGATAGCTTGCGCATTTTTTATTGAACTGCCTCTCCATAATCGGCGAAATATCCATACCGGTTATTGCTCCATCGCCCCTCAGATATTTAACCATAATGCAGGCATTGCGCCCGGTACCACAGCCCAAATCGAGTATCTTATCTCCAGGTTGAATATCTATTGCTTTAATCGCCCGGTGAATAAAGGCGCTATAAAGCCCCAGCGTGGCAGTGTTCATCACCTTGTCATAATACCGTGCCGTGAAGAGACTTAATTCAACGCCCGAGTCGGGATATATTTTGTCTGGTTTTGTGGTCATATTTTGCAATCAACCCCTCTAATAAAATAGATTGAGCTAAGCATAATTGTGATAAATAACCCAAAAAAAAGATTAAATCCGAATTCACTTATTATCCAGCCGCCCAAAAACGGAAAAATGACGGGTAGAATGCTCCCTGCACCCGAAAGTCCCGTATATAAGGCTCTATTTTGATCCGTGGTAACTTCCAAGAGAATACCACTGATTGAAATAGTATGAATCGTAAAAACAATGCCGCCCACCAGGAAAACATAGGGGAAAAGCGTTGATCCCGGTATTATCAAAATAAACAGCGTAATCAGAATTGCGATAATGGTAGTAATGTACAGCATGATCTGGTATTTTATTTTAGCGGAATAATAGAAAAGCAAACCGCCGGCAAGAATACCACCAATTACTTTTAAAACCAAAAAGTTGCCGATGTCTCGGCTATCCGCGGAGAACAGATTCTTAGCATAAAGGATTAAAAAGGGCATCAATACGATACTGATCCCCTGTGTATTGGTTAAAAACAGATAATTCCTCCATTTTCTATTGATACGAATTTCCTGTATAACAGTATTAATAAATGTCTTAAAACTGGAAATTTTAAAATTGGAGGCGGGAATCTCTTTTATTTCCCAGAACCCTAAAGAAGCAATTCCCAGAAGTACAGCGGCGATAAAAAATAAGGTGGCATAATTCAGTGGATAATTATACGCCATGAGCATCCTCCTCACCAAAATAGCAGACAGGAAAACAACAATACTGGATATGGCCTGTTTAATAGAAAAGAATACCTTCCGTTTTTCCCGGAATACCGATTTCCCCAAAATGTCAACATAACTGATGTTGGCGAAGGCACCACTGAATGAGAACAAGGAAATTAAAATAAAAATAGACCAGATAATTAACGTATCAGCAATATGAGATGAAAACCAAAATAGCAGAGCCATTCCGCCAAGAGAAAAGATGCGAGCGTTAATGCCATCCAGTAGATACCTTTTTTTCGAAGAACGATTGTTCAAGAACGGAGCAAAAAATAGTTGCGCTAATTTTCCACCCCCCAACATGATCGCCGTCAGGATTCCCAGCTGAAACGAGCTGCTACCGGCATCCACCATCATTGCCGGAATAATGGTCCCCACATCGGTAAAATTTACTGCTAATGCCAGAAACACAGCATGCCATAAAAAGGCATAATAGTTGTGTTTTGATATCTGTTCGCTCAATTCCACTGTATAAATCTATCCCATACTGCTGATTATATGCTGTTTAGTTTTAAATCCTCTAATTATCAGAATTAAAATACCTCCTAATATCATGCAAAAACAAAGAATTTGCCCCATGGTAAAAGGACCCAATATAAATCCAAGCTGAGAATCAGGTAGACGCACAAATTCAATAAAAAAACGCACAAATCCGTATCCAATAAGATACATCGAGAAGAAAAAACCATCAAAAATTTTTAGTTTCCTTAATTTCCACAGAAAAATAAAGAGAATTAACCCTTCAAAAATGGCCTCATAAAGTTGAGAAGGATGGCGCAATTGACCGCTTGTGTCCAAGGGAAAATACATTCCCCAAGGCACCGTAGTAATTCGACCATAAAGCTCGCCATTAATAAAGTTGCCGAGTCGCCCAAATGTGTAACCTAAAGGAATCGCCGGAGATAAAAGGTCCGCGAAATGCCATATATTTATTTTGTTTTTCTCGCAAAAGATACTGGAAGCTAAAATGACTCCAATTACTCCGCCATGATAAGACATTCCTGAAATCCCCGTGAAGCAAAAGCCATCGGAAAAATCGAAAGGACTAATTATCTCTAACGGATTAGCAATAAAATACTTAAAGTTATAGAAAACAACATACCCTAGCCTTCCGCCTGCGATAACTCCCAAAATTGCCCACATGAAATAATTTTTAACAATCTCTTTTGAATAATTGTACTTTTCATCATTTATTCTATGCACAACCAGCAAATAAGTAACTGCAAAAGCAAAAACATACATCAGACCATAATAGCGCAATTGGAATGAACCAATTTCAATAATACTGGGATTAATATGTTTAGGAATATTATTCCACCAACTCACAATTTACTCCTATCGAACAAGAGAAGAGCTTTTTTCAGAAATATCACCCGTCATTTTTTTCATTTTTTATATTAAATGGAGTAGTTCTTCTCGCCAGCGCGAATCGCTACCTTTAACCAGTTTTCCGGAGCTACAAATGGACAGGCGTACTGATCACTGTAGGCGCACCACGGATTGTAAGCCCGATTAAAGTCGAGAATCCAATATCCCCGGCGAGTCTGATGGTTTTTATCATCGAGGTCAAGATAGCGTCCCGCCCCATAGGTCTCCTTACCGCTGGTTTCGTCCTTAAAGGGAATAAACAGCCGTTCTTCCTCAGGAGAACTCTTATAAGCCTGTAACTTACACGTAATGTTGTTGATTTTGAATTCGAACTCGCCCCATCTAAGAAACTCTCGCTCATTTCCCTGTGTATCCTCTATTATTAAAATTTCCTTCTGATCATGCTCGCGCAGTTCTATCTCAAAACGGTAGTCTGAATCAGGAGGATAATAATTCAATCCTTTAAATTTCTGACGATCATCAAAAGACAATGGCGATTGCGAATGCAGCTTGAAAAATCCATCCTTCTCCTCGCGTTCAAATTTGATATTCTCTTTCCAATCAGATAAATTCATAATCATACCTCTTAAAAATAATCCTCAATATTCAACTCAAATTACCGACGATAAAACTGTTGATCAAAATTTACTCCTACGAATTTTTCTATATCCGACCTCTACCCCCACCGCCTCTGCCACGACCTCTTCCATCCCGAGGCCCTCTTCCTAAACCTCTACCCATTCCCCGCCCAAAACCTCTGCCAGCACCTGTCCCCATACCAAAACCGAAATCAGGCCAACTATGCTCCTGATTTGGCGTGATATTCCGATGTGAACTTGTATCGGAATAAATTGCGTCTCGGGAGCAGACTCGAGCACATTCTCCACAATCTATGCATTTATTCACGTCAATCGTGGCTTTACCAGCAACCATTGATATTGCTCCAGTGGGACATACTTTTACGCAGGCCTCACATCCTATACATTTATTCTTATCTATGTAAAGCATTACCAATCCACCTTTCCTAAACTATTAATAATTTGTCCGGCAGACAGTGCCCCTATCCGCAATCATCCCAACTTTTCCAGTTCTGCTAAGGTTTTTTCTGCGATAAGCTTTTCATGATTAAAATGTTTTTTCATTCTCTGTAAGCACTTTCCCTTTTCTCGGGTGTCGCGGAGAAGTCGGGCACACATTGCCATATATTTCATCGTTGTCTCTACATTTGTCCTAATAATATCATTGGTTTTTTCACTGTCGTGTCTTACCGAGCCCTGTGGACACACATCGTGGCAAACGCCACAGCGAATACATTCAACCATGTTAATTTCCGCTTCGCTCACTTTCATTAAAATTGCATCTACGGGACACTCATCTATGCAAATTCCGCAACCAGTACAGCTCTCTTTATCAATCCATGGCATCGTACAAACCTCCTATTCACTAACCCTTGATATTTTCGATAAAATCTCATTCCAGGATTCAGCGTTCACAGCACCCACTTTCGGAACAGGGCGGTCTGTCGCAGCGTTCCGTTCTACCACAACAGGTTTTCCCGGCGGATTGGCGGCCATAATCCGTGGCATAAAAACCACTTCCCTTAAAAATGATACCCGTTCCGGCTCCAATCAGCTTCCTTACCGGCACTCCGCACTCTGGACAAACCTTAACGGGCAGATCACTCATTTTTTGAAATTGCTCAAACCGATAACCACAGGATTCACACTCATATTCATAGATAGGCATACCTTTTCTCCAGAAAAATCACAAGTAAATTTGACTCATACCACATTTCTGTCCTTTGGCTTCTTTTTAGCCTTAATTACAACAAAGGATCCCTCACCACAACCCTCGTTCACAGATTCAACTCCATTGATCTGATCCAAACCTCTATAAATCGTCTGCTTGAATTCAAAATAATCAAAACCAGTTTGAATCAAATGCTCGGTTACTTCGGCAACGGAATAAAACGTTGCCTCACGATAAAAAACACTTTGTAATCGATTTTTCTGATACAGTCTGCCAATGGGGCTTTCTTTATCCACAAAACCGATAACAATGAAGCCATCAGGCTTTAAAATCCGATGTGCTTCCAGAAGCGCTTTGTGAACATCATCCAAAAAACAAATTGTGGTCACCATCAAGACAAAATCAAATCGCTGATTTCTGACGGGGAGAAATTCAGCCACGCCCCGTACAACATAGAGACCTTTCTGGATTGCCAATTCAATCATTTTTGGAGAAGGTTCAACTCCATAGCGAATCCCAAAGGGAGCCGCAAAACGACCACTGCCGACACCGATTTCAATTCCCTTCCCTCCGGCAGAAAGCATTTGTCCAACTGCTAAAAGCTCCGATTGATATACAAAATAATATTGCTCAAACCAGGCTTCATATTGAGACGTATATTCTTCAAACGGTCTTGTTTTGGGCATTTTATCAGTTATTAATCAAATATTTTACTAATCAGGTAAGATCTCGATTATCTTCCCGACTCCACCTTGAACATATTTTTCAGGATAAAGCGATTTTATTCTGGCTGTATGTTGGGTGCAGTGAGTGGGACAAACTACACCCAAATCCTCAAGCAACTCAAATTGATTAAAACCGTGGAGTCCGCCAATAAGGGCATAAGGTTTGCCAAACTGGGCTGCTGCATCCAGAATATTTCCTATCCCCGAATGCGAACAGCCGGCAATAATAACCAATCCTTTGTCAATTCTAACGATCAGCGATTGCTCAATATTTAGCAACTCACCAGTAGAATAGACATTTTTATATAACTGTGCTGCTTTTGCAATATGGATCACCTCTTTTGCCCGGCGGATGCCTCGGACGGTCGGCGGAACGAAAATCGTCACCTGATCGTTTTCATTGAGGAATGCGGAAAGTCCGCCGGTATGATCTAAATGAGCATGAGAAATAAACACCTCATCAATTGAGCCCGGACTAATATTCAATTTTTTCATGTTAGCGAGCAGAATTTTGCCGTCTGCCCCGGCATCGAAGAGGATTCTACGCGCGACAGGTTGAAATATTTCCACCAGACAGGCGAATCCGTGGTCGGCAGTCAGGTCTTCCTGGAAAACCGTATCGTCATAAATTATCCTGATCCTCATCTTATTCTCATCAATTTATGCTTTTAGAATTTAAAAATTTTATCTACCCCACTCTCGATAAAATCTGCTTGATATTCATTTTTAAATAATTTCCGGCAGCGGTCACCTGAACAATGGGAAGGAGCGACCTTTTGAACGCTACTATTTCTGAATTCCTTGACAATGTCTGCTAATTTTAAATTAGAAACTCCCGACAAATGAAAACCGCCCATAACCAAATAAATCATTCTATCCGTTAGAATTTGCTGCGACTCTTTGATAATCTCCATTATTCCGGGATGAGCACAACCAGTAACTATCACCAATCCTTTATTAGTATCAAGAATTAAAGACTGTTCTTTTACTCTAATTCCCAGCTCCCCTGTAGTATAAATATTTTCACAAATTTGCATTGAACCATTTACCTGATGATATTCGGCACCACAGGATTTTATCTCCTCCCTTACAGAATTCGGAAACGAACTGGGAATATATACCTTAACCTTGTTATTCTCTTTTAAAAAACCATTAAGCCCACCCAGATGATCGCCGTGAATATGGGAAATTACAACTAAATCAATTTCACTGGCAGCTATCGCCATTTTCTGCATATTGTCAAGCAAAATGGAGCTGTTGCCACCCGTATCAAAAAGAATATTATTTTGCGGTTTTTTAATAACACAGCTAAAACCCCAACTGGGAGTCAAATCGGGATTGATCTGATAATTGTCATAGATAACCGTAATTGAAATCTTTTCGTCAACTCTAACAGATTGCTCGGACTCGCTCTGGGCTCTTGAGAAAATGCTACCAACGCCGAGAATCATTACCACAATAGTCAGGCGAATTTTAAAGAAAGTAATCAGCGCATCTTTATTCATAATACCGCCAAAAAAATCATAGATAAATCGTATTATTCATAAAGTTGACCTACAATGTCAGTAATCTTTACGAACTTGAACATTATCTTCATAATCTGGAAAATATTTTTTGATTTCTCTTAAATCAAATTTTGGCTGAAGGAAATCCCTGGATTCCTTTTTCAGTAAAAATTCAAATGATCTTTTGATCAATTCCTCCTTCGAAATTTTACCTTTAGCCAGACGGTTATAATAGACATCTGTCAGCTTAGCGATATATTTCGATTCTGAGCGTCCGTCGCTCAGCGTTACCTCAAAATTGCAATATCCCATGAATCTGACATCGATTTTCATATCATTAATTTTAATAACTTTCAACAGCACCTCTTAGCAATTTCCCGGGTAAAATATATATATCGTTTTGATAATCATACTTAACCACTTCCCGCGCTTCAATCATATTTTGCAGAGTCCCCTCTTGCTGAAAACGTTTTTCAATAGTTAAAGCTTGGGCTTCCCGCAGCGGATGACGATAGGCTGTTTCTAAAATCGCCTCGTGAGCATCCTTGAATTCATTGATCCCAAAGTCGCCCGTCTCCTTCTCGATAATGTATTCAACATTGCCCAAAATCCGCTGAGCCGCAAGAACTTTGTCCGGTTCAGGCGGTTCGACCCACTTTTCCGCCGGTGGCCGAATTGGAATAGAAACATAGACTCTATCGGGGCTGATAAGATCAACTGCTTGCCTGATATTTCGCAAGGCCTCGGAATGATCATTCAAGCCTTTAACCAGCATGATCTCCAGCCACAATTGACCAGAATATTCCTGACGAAAGTTAATCAGACCACCAATCACTTTAGCAAATTTGATCTGCGGATACGGTCTGTTGATTAATCTAAAGGTTTCTTCGTCGCCAGCATCAAGGGTCGGCAATACGACATCTGCTGCATTCAATTCACTCCGAACCTCTTTGAGAAAGAGGAGTGACCCATTAGTAATGACCGCTACCGGAACTTTCCACAATTCTTTGGTTTTCCGAATAAGCCAGCCAAGGTCTTTATTCAAGGTCGGCTCGCCATCACCGACAAAGGTTATGTAATCAGCCTCAGATTGCGCCACAACTTTTGATAGGTCTTCGAGAATGTCTTCTTTGGGGAAAAACGAACACCGCTTGACCTGCAGGTGATCGGTTCTGCCCAGCTGGCAATAGACGCAGGAATAAGTACAAGTCTTAGCCGGTATCGGACTTACTCCGATTGATCTTCCCAAACGCCGCGATGGCACCGGTCCGTAGGCAAACATCCTATAAACTTTCTAAAATATCAATTTGTAAATCGTGAGTTTTAAATTTGAAATTGTCATTGCCTTCCGAGAGCCTTTTGAATCAGGCTGGTTAATTTTGCGTTTCTTTATTCCCCGCATCAGAACTTTTTGCTCTTATACCACCTAATCCAAAATGGCTGTCCACTGTTGGACTATTAGTCTCGCTATATTCACCTCTTTTATACTTATCAATCACATCCCGAACAACCTCACTGACACCAGTGATAATTTGAATCCCCGCTCCCTCAAAAACCCGAAACGCATTGGGACCACAATTTCCGGTTAAGACCACTTTAACTCCACTTCGCGACATCAACTGCGCCGATTGAATACCGGCGCCTCCACCCGTTGCTAAATTAGGATTCTCAATAACCGTCCACTCCATTGTGTCGGTTTCAACAATAAGAAAATATTGACACCTTCCAAATCTGGGGTCAACTAAAGAATCCAAATCATTCCCCTGGGAAGTTACGCAAACTTTCATTCTAAAGACCTCCTATTGACTCTCTTTGTCATGCTGACATTCGGTTTTGTCTACTCCATATCCTTTACCTAAACCCGGCTTACAGATATTCTCGCCACCCTGAAGTGTCCCGGCGATTATTTTGTCAATCACTTCATCTATACTACCATCTGCGCCGATAATGGTTTGGATCGCTTGCTTGGCAAATAGACTGGATGCACGTCCACCCATACCACCAGCGATAATACAGGTTACCCCTTTATCATGTAAAAATTGCGGTAGGTAACCGGGATGATGACCCGGATTGTCAATCACTTCCTTTTTTATTAAACTGCCATTTTCAATTTCTATGATAGTAAAATTAGGACAGCGACCAAAATGGGCTGATACAGAACTCCCCTCTGTTGAAATTGCAATTTTTATAATTCACTCCATAGTTTAAATATGCAGAAGACAGGTATTGAGAGGGATCAGGGAAGAATTTCCCTGATCCCGTCACTTCCAATACTAGCTACTTTTTGGCTTCGGATTCCAGTTCGCCCAGTCGCTTCCTGATCTCTTCAAGGGAACTTTCAAGATACTCTGCTTGACCCTTTAACAGATCTACCTCCTGTTGCCCCGTCATAGCTGGGGCCGCTGGTACACCATAGGGTACTGCAGGTGGGTAAGCCGGATAAGGATACATTGCTCTTTGCCAGCCAGTTAATCCGGTAGCATAATACCAATTTCTCCGGCCCCGGCCGCCTCCTCTACCAAAACCCCGACCAAATCCCATCCCGACTCCGGGTATTGGATTGGCATAACCGGGTACCGGATAACCAGCGCAGTATCCCGCTGCGCGTCCGGTCATTGGACCCATTCCTGCAGGTCCGGTTCGATCTCCTCTTGGCATAATTGCCTCCTTTCTATTTCTTAACTTCTTGTCATTACTGTCCCACATTTCGGGCAATTCTGCTGATTACAGGGCTGCCCGGCAATATGAGGCCCTCTAAAACCGCAGCTCGGGCAGCCACACTCGCCACCGGGGCCAGCAGCAAATTGTCCGCCTCCACGACCGGCTCTGCCACCTCGACCGGCTCCTCGCCCGGTACCAGCACCCTGACCTAAGGGACCTGTTCCATTTCCTCTAGGCATTATCTACCTCCTTTCATATTTAGATTAACAACCACGACCACCTCGAAATCTCCCACGCTGCCCACAACCATATCCGCCGTGGCCGCCAAACCATTTGTTCAAATGGACAACATTTGACGAACCGCAATTTGTACAATTCTGGGATAATTCGCTGGTATTATCAACCCGCTCAAATTCACCACAATTGAAACATCTCAGGAGCTGGGTTGAAAAGGTATAATGACCACCTTCGATCACTAACTCTTTTACCCCGACAATCGCCTCTGCGACCTTCTGGTGAGCTTTCTCAATCAATCGCGTAAAAGTCGGGCGGGATACTCCCATAATCTCGGCTGCCGCCTGATGATCAAGTCTTTCAGAATCGGCTAACCGGATCGCCTCATATTCATCGAGAGTCAAATAAACGTATTCTAAAAATCTGGCCGGGACCCCCATTGGCTTCATGCCCTGAATTTTAGGTGGTTCCAGCACTTTGCGTTCTTTGGTAGGTCTCGGCATAGTCACTCCATAATGAACATAAGTTCATAACAAATATAATGCACATATGTTCATAATGCAAGTATTTTATCATAAAAATTGAGACTTTTAAAAAATTACTTGAATAATAAAAAATAATTTACTATTCTATATAAGATTGTGAACACAATCACAAAGGCAATTAAAATGAGAAACAAACCAATACCCGATGAAACCATAAGTCGCCTCTTTCCATATTTGCGCGCATTGATCTGCCTTTCCGAAAAAGGTACTGACATCGCATCATCAACACAATTATCAGAAATATGTAACATCAAAGCAGCAATTATTAGAAAAGATTTCTCCCATTTCGGCGAATTCGGGAAAAGAGGTATTGGGTATAATGTTTACAATCTTCTCCAACAGATTCGGAGTATTCTTGAGATACAGGAAACCGAAAAAGTAGTCCTTATTGGCGTGGGAAATATCGGCAGGGCTCTACTATCTTATTCCAATTTCCCCTCCGAAGGAATCATGATTACTGCCGTCTTCGATAACGATAAGAAAAAAATAGGCAGCGTAATTAATGGAATAACAATACAAGATATAAATGAAATCGAGCAAACGATAAAATCTGAAAATATTAAAATATGTATACTTGCTACGCCGGTTTCCGAAACAGGTGAAGTTGCCAATCGGCTGGCAAAGATGGGAATAAATGCCATTTTATCTTTTTCACCATGTCGAATAAATATGCCGAAAAATATTGAAGTAAAGTGCATTGACTTAAGCACTGAACTAGCCAGACTAATATACTATTCACACAATCCACTAAAATAATATGTATTTTGCGAAATATTTTTCACAAAATTGGACAATCCTTAAAACATTGATCAGGAGTCATTCAGGATGGCTGAGAAATCCTTCTTAGTAAAACTAAAAAATTTCCTTTACCTCTTTATCTTACTATTGGCAATCTGGATTATTTTAACCAATACGACTGAAACCGCTGAAATTATAACAGGACTTCTGATCAGCCTGACGCTTGCATTGATTTTAAGTAAAAATTACCAAACGTTAGGGCTTCCCCCTATTAGTATAAAGCGAATTGTATACTTGATTATATACATTATTGTTCTGTTAAAAGAAATCGTAAAAGCCAATTTTGATGTGGCTTATAGGGTGCTTCACCCAAAGATGCCGATCAAACCGGGCATTGTAATTATCAAAACAGAATTAAAGCAGGATATTGCAAAAATGATATTGGCCAATTCTATTACTTTGACACCGGGAACATTCACTTTGGACATAAAAGGCGATGAACTGCTCATTCACTGGATTAATGTCAGATCGGAGAAGAAAGAAGATTCCACCAGAGAAATTGGGGAAAGATTTGAAAAATATTTAAAAGTGGTATTTGCATGAATGAAATGATATTTATCGTATTTACAGGTTTGGTGGTTGGAGGCATCTTACTTAGTCTGATTCGGATGCTAATAGGACCAACTGCTTCGGATCGGGCGGTGGCAGTCGATACAATTACGACCACTACGGTAGCTTTACTAGTGCTTTTGGCGTTTATATTCAAACGCTATGTTTATATTGATGTTTCTCTGGTCTATGCCCTTCTTGCTTTCGTGGGGCTATGTGCGATCGCACGATATATGGAAAGAGGTTTCTAATATGGAATTGATCGGAATAATCATTACCGGAATAGGTGTTCTATTCTTAGTGCTTGGAAACTTTGGAATATTACGGTTGCCTGATGTTTATAATCGAATTCAGGCCGGTACAAAATGCACTACTTTCGGAACATTTTTCACAATCATCGGCATTGGAATAATCCGGCCGGAATGGTTCTGGAAATGCTTGCTCATTGCTGTCTTTGTTTTAGCAACCAATCCCATTTCGAGTCACGCCATTGCCAGAGCCTCAAAAAAATGCGGTGTTCCGTTATGTGACCGAAGCGTCGTGGATCAATCAGCGGAATTCGAGAAAGAGGAATAAATATGATACTAATAGTGACTTTTCTGGTTATTGCAATGCTGGCAGCAGCGATTTCCGCATATTTCTTTAAAGATCTTTTAAGTGCAGTAATTGCCTCCTGTATGGTCAGCCTCATTGCCGCAGTTCTATTTTTTTTCCTGCATGCTCCTGATGTTGCCATGGCAGAAGCTTCTATCGGTGCCGCACTGGTAACCGCTGTTTTCGTGATCGCAATCAGACGAACCGAGAGGTACGAAAAATGAGAAAAATCATCGGTATCATCTTATTGATAATTATCGCATGGGGTATTGGTACATCGCTTCAGGAAATCCCATTCGGCATTTCGAGAGCAAAACTGGCTGATCACTACATTCATAATGGCAAAGAAGAAACCGGGGCGGCGAATATCGTTACATCGGTCGTGGTCAGCTATCGGAGTCTGGATACTCTAGGTGAAGTAACGGTTCTATTTCTGGCTGCCATTGGATTGGGTGCGGTGCTTGCAGCATTGAAACAGAAATCTGTCAAAGAATCGGAAAAGGCGAGTTTGATCCTTTCGACAGGCTGTAGATTACTGTTTCCACTTATTTTATTATTTGGCGCTTATATATTTATTCATGGCCATTTAACTCCCGGCGGAGGATTTCAGGGTGGTGCGATAGTCGCCTCAGCATTCGTTCTAATGTACCTGGGCTGTCATAAAGAAAAAAAGATCAATGAAACTGGTAGCATTCTATCCGAATCTCTCGGCGGATTGGCATTTATTGTTATCGGCTTAATCGGTCTCGCAATTGGTACCGGTTACTTTCTGAATAATTTCCTGCCAAAAGGAGAATTTAATACGTTACTAAGTGCCGGAATTATTCCTATTATCTACATCGCAATCGGATTTAAAGTGGGTGCGGAATTAAGCAAAATTATCGACCTGCTGATGGAGGAAAGTTGATGAGTTTTTTACATAATTACATCTATTATATCGGAGCCTTTGGACTCGTTTTTATCGGCCTCTTCATTATGGCAGTCAAACGAAATTACATAAAGATAATCATCGGGCTGAGCATTCTGGAGGCGGGCGTTAATTTATTTCTCATTTCAGTTGGTTATATCGCTAACGGAACCGCTCCAATCTTTTCAAGAACAGTACTCAATGCTGAGAATATGGTCGATCCGGTACCGCAAGCACTCGTACTTACAGCGATTGTGATTGGGCTGGCAGTCATGGGACTTGCTCTATCCCTGGCAATCGGATTATACAGACATTTCGGAACCCTCAATTTGCGTGAAATCAAAGAACAGAGATGGTAAACATTTATTAATCAATGACAGTAATTATTTGGCAAATAGGATAATATCAAATGGGTGAAACAACAAATTTAAATCCGGTTCTTTTAATCGCGGTCCCTTTAGGGCTCGCTTTTCTAATACCTTTACTGGGACTTATTTCCAAAAAAATTGCTAAATGGTTCCCTGTTATTGGATTTCTATTTAACTTTATTTTAACACTGCTCATTTTACCACATTCCTTGAAGCAGCCAATAATAGTTAAAATCGCGGGATTTGCCCCGCCTTTCGGGATCAATCTTGTCGCTGGTCCGGTCGGTATGCTGATGGCAATATTAATTGCTCTCACCGGACTACTCGTCGCCATCTACGCCCTGAAATATATCAGCGAAGGTGCACAACAGAAATATCATATTTTATTTCTACTGTTATTAACCGGCGCCACTGGGGTTGTACTGACCGGCGATATTTTCAATCTTTTTGTCTTTTTCGAAATCCTCTGTATTTCTTCCTATGCCCTTGTAGCCTATCTTGGTAATCGAGCCGGACTCGAATCAGCGGTAAAGTATCTTATTCAGGGGTCAATTGGTTCCAGTCTGTTACTTATCGGTATCGGATTACTCTATGGCCAATTCGGAACTTTGAATATGGCGGATTTAGCAAAGCAGATTATCGATTATACCGAACCATCGGTTTTCGTTCCGATGGTTTTAATGATAACAGGGCTGGGAATCGAAGCAGCAATATTTCCATTAAATGCCTGGCTTCCTGATGCTCACTCTTCGGCACCTTCATCGGTTAGCGCCGTACTTTCAGGAATTGCGATTGAAGTTGGTTTATATGCTGTAGTCAGAGTTCTTTTTACAATATGTCATGTTTCAAATTTCCTAATGTTTTTTCTATTTCTTGGCGTGTTGACATTATTAGTCGGAGAAATGAGTGCCTTCAAACAGACTAATATTAAAAGAATGCTGGCTTATTCCAGCATTGGACAGATTGGATTAATCGTTTTTGCCTTTTCAATCTCCACACAATTTGGCTTGGCTGGCGGGTTTTTTCAAATGATCAGTCACACATTAGGCAAAGCGCTATTGTTTTTATCGGCAGGTTTTATGATTTACAGAACCGGTTCGATGGAGATTTCGTCGTTCGGAGGAATTGGCAAAAAAATGCCGCTCACTGCTCTCCTTTTCAC
>CAZJIU010000008.1:44372-45521 GCA_964546145.1 uncultured bacterium | reverse complement strand
AGAGAGTTTTACTCTACCTGAGGCTGGCAGGGAGTATTCTATTGTAGTATAACTATTAAACGGATTAGGATAATTTTGACTCAATGAGAATGAATAAGGAGTTTTTTCTTCAGTAGTAGAATTATAGTCATTCAAGTCATTGATTGCACCAGGAGAGCCATAGCCCAGGGATGAACCCCAATTTTTGGGTGTTGAGTTGTCCAGATTTGGGGCGCGTAGCGCAAGAGTAGGACCATGACCATCGGGTTCCTTGGGCCAGGGATTAACATTACGGTAGGAGACTGAATCACAGAGTGTACCATGATTGTCGAAAATCCGGATTGACTCTTCATTGTTATCCAGCCCAAAATCTAAGTTACCAGAGTAACTTTTCACATTGGGAAAAAATTGATGAAATACCGTTATATCGCGGCAAAGGATATAATAGCCGTCGGTCGGAATGATTGTATTTTCGGGAATGCTAAATTCATGCAAATCGTTTTTATCCTTGATAATCCAGCCCGAAATGTCAAGTTCGTCACCTTTGGGATTATACAACTCGATCCAGTCTTCGGGATCGAAGTCCGGTGCCGAGTTGTAATTGATTTCGTTGATCACAATCTCGTTTGATGAATTTTCATTCTTTTCGAAATGCGCCATTACGGAGAGGGCTTCTGTAAGTTTAACTATAATCGTTCGGGATAGGGAGTCTGCTGAAGATGTTCCAGCCCAATGGCTAAACCGGTAGCCGGAATTGGGTAAAGCCGACAGGGTAATCGGGATTTCTAAAAAGTAATCACCCTGCCAGGGAAATTGATCTATAATAATAGAATTGAGTTTGATTATCCCGGCACCATCTTCGGAGATATTAAGTTCGAGCTCTTTCCAGCCCTTCAAGTTGAACTTATTACATATATGCTTACGCATTTCAGGTGCACGCTTTTGGGCAAAATCCCGCAACACTTCGATATTATTCTCCCAATCGGGCATTGAGGTCAGGGTTCCGACATACGATCCCCATTTACCGATGTGGCGTTCCATTTCAGGCTCGAATAGCCGCTTCATTTGTTCGATTTTCGAAAGTACTGTATCCGTGACGAAAATTGTATTCATACAGTCAGCTGAACGGTTGATAAAATCGTTTCGGAATTGTTCGCTCTCAAACAATTT
>CAZJIU010000008.1:42783-44272 GCA_964546145.1 uncultured bacterium | reverse complement strand
GCCACTTGCCGTTTGGCGTTCTCGTCCGCCAACATTTATTATTGTTACCCGGCCAGTCATAATTAGCGACATAAATTTCGGTGACACAGTAGTCTAGATAATTATCCACATCGATTATAGTTTTGATATACTCGTAATATTCGGGATTACTCAAATTATGTCTTTCCAAATAATCTTCCAGGTCCAAATAAGCCTGATCATCTCCCTCGATGATTACCGGGTAAGTCCGGCGCCAGTAGCGGCTGATTATATCTAAATTATCTTTGTCAACCCCATGATGGTCCGCCAGATAATCTTCGTTGAGTTTTTCCCTGATATTGTGAATTCCCCAATACTCACCATTGATGAAAACAATTGCCGGGCGAAAAGCCTGGACATCCAGGTTTTTTCCTTTGAATAGACTTGTGGCAAGAGCATCGCGAAAATAGGTTCCCTGCCAGTCATTGCCCGCCGCGCGTAAAATAAAAGCGCTGAACTCGGTTAGCGGAAAATTTGGGAACAGTGGGTAATGGAGTTTTTCTAAGCCGTATCTATCTCGAATCATTATTGACATAGCCTTTAATTCATAACCACGACACCCCCAGCCGAAGATTTTAATTCCGGCATCAATGCTGAATCCCAGTGAGCCATTCGGTTCATAAAACTCCACATGTGCCGGTCTTTCCCAATCCTGCCAGTAATTAGCCACGCGGTTATCTTCATCAGCATTTTTTCCCGGGACATAAATTCCAAATTTTTCATCCCATAGATTGGCGGGCGGCGTGGACAGCGAGATTATCGGCATACTGAAATTTTCATTGATGAAATAGGTCCGAGTGAGCAATCTGCTGGACAAAGTACCATTTTCAAAAGTTCTTGCCTTGACAACTGTGGTGTTGACAATAGAAATGGGATTGGAGTATAAATTTGCCTCCATTGTCGGCTCGTCGCCGTTGAGAGTATAGCGGATTTCAGCCGTTGGCGAGCTGGTCGAGAGTGACAGTGATATAGCACCGGCGTAAAAGCCTGCAAGGGGGGATGTCTGAACTGAATCGGTAAAGCCCGGGAATGGCGGCGTTGTGTTACTTTGGGTAGGAGTTGGTTGATTAAAAATTACCCAATTCTGAGCGCCGTCGGGATATCTGCCCAGCGAGAAATCAATCGGAATCTCGCCGGTATTGATTGAATCACAGGTAGTGCCAGCGGCATCGGTCAGTATTATCGTTTCACCGAGCCGTTCAATTTTGAAGTTGGTGTGCATATAATCACCGGCTTCCTTAGGAATCTTTCGATCTTTACCGGAAGCAAATACTAACAAATAAGCCTGCGGCGCGAGAGTTACCCTTGGGAAAGTCCATTTGTAGGTATTGGTGGGATTATCGGTGAGCCCATAACCGGTTAGATCAATAGATTCAGTTCCCGGATTGTAAATTTCGATCCAATCGGGATAGTCTCCGTCGCGGGTAGATTGCCCCATCTTCTCGTACCACCAGTCACAATCATCCACCGG
>CAZJIU010000008.1:0-42683 GCA_964546145.1 uncultured bacterium | reverse complement strand
TACCCTTTGCCTTTTTTTGTGTTTGATCAAAGGCAAATAATAGTGCAGTAAATACTAGTTTTTAAAATAGATGTGGATTTTATTATTTCAAAAACATCATCTTTTTAGTGATGACCTCTGATCCCGAATCCAATCTGTACAGATAGACTCCACTGCTTAATGACCGGGCATTGAAGGGTACCGAATAAGTTCCACTTTCCTGAAAATTATCAACCAGAGTAGCGACCTGTTTACCCTGGAGATCATAGATTGTAAGTTTCACTGCGGTTTGTACCGGAATTGAATAGGTAATAACAGTAGACTGGTTGAAAGGATTCGGGTAATTGTTCTGGAGGTTAAATTTGCTGGTAATCGGCAGCCCTATTTTAATTTCATCTATAGGTTCCTCCTGGTAACTCATAGCCCACAAGACCGAGGCGTCGAAAAGCGCCCAGCCATCTTCAGTCAACGCATCGGCGGCATCATTGAGTAAAAAGGTACCGACTCGCCGTGCCGGGGCATTGCCCGAGTCCGGAGCCATGGCAGCTCCTTCATCGTAACCGAAAAGCACTACCTGAGTTTCATCATCAATATTGGTGGCAATAATGGCGACGTCTCCTTCTGGCATCCCATAACTTACGCCTTTCTCGGCAGTTGTGATTGTAACTATTCCATCAGGCAAACCTGCCGCCAATGGGTGATCAGGATTAATGAGTGAGATTTCAGTTGTGTTAAATTCTCCTCCATCGGTTGATTGATGTCCCAGGGCATCGTAGATAAACGGCTCCCAGTTGATGACTGGAATCGCTAGATCTTTGAGCCCCGGCATATTACCTGACACGGTTCCAGATGATACTGTAGCTGAAATTAAAACAAGCGACATACCATCAGTCGAGCCGTCAGTTACGTAGTCGTCGTCGACATACTCAACGATAAATCCCATATTGTCGAGTCTTGCAGAAATTGCCTGCTCGGCCGCGTTTGGATTGATGTCATCGACAACAACAAAGAGAGCCAGGCTGTCGGGAAATTGAGCTGATGCAGATTGACTTAGGAATAAGGCAAGAAAAGCGAATGCAATCAATCTCATTAAATTAAAACGTCGTAGCACTTTCATTTTCTTTCCTCCATCAGTGATGCTTTAAAAACTTTCTTAAAAAATATTCCAATTGGGCTTATCAAGGAGGTCGGATTTCTCTTTGAATAGGATAATGACCTGATCCGTTAGCAAGAAGATAATTAATAGCCAACCTCTTTTTTAAATCTTTTTGATACTTTTTAATTCTGCCCCTAACTCTTCAATCTATTTTGTAGGTTACAAAATGTTTGAAATAAACTTGGCAACCCCCCTGAAAAAAATAGCCCTCCGATTTTGGTGATTTTAGAACCGTATATCGAAAAATTTTGACATCTGAACTTAAATAATAAAAGAAATTAGTGAATTAGCAACATTTTTTTATAATCGGTATAACTATTATCAACCTTTTCACCGGTTAGTCCCTTAGTTGTTAGTCGGTAAATGTAGACACCGTTGGCAAATCCGGTGGCATCCCAGGTAATCGTTTGTCTGCCTGCAGATTGGATTTCATTGACCAAGACGAGGACTTCTTCACCCCTTAGATTGTAGATAGTCAAGGTGATCAAGCTCGCTTCAGGCAATACATAGTCAATTCTGGTCGTGGGATTGAGCGGATTGGGATAATTTTGAAACAGCCGATAGTTGTTGGCTAATCCTGTCGGATTGGCAGTCGGTGGAATATTTGGTTTAGTCTTCGGTTTAGTATTTCTATTTACCTTTCTTGCCTGAGGGGTGGCAGTAGCATATCCGATCGAATAAGCACTGCTGTCATTGACTCCACTGAACCACATTTTATAGGTATTTCCGTTGATTAAGACAGCGGGATTGTAAGTTCGGCAAGTTCTCCATTCAATTCCATCACTGCTACTAAATATCGGATTGTTTTCATCTTTTATCCAGTTTAGTCCATCTTTCGAATAAGCATAGCCGATGCCCTCATGACTTGCCTCAGCGCCGCCGCTGTACCACATTGAATAGCCTCTCTGTTCCTTGAGAACCGTCCAGGCATAGACATAATATGCATCCCAGGAATTATCATCACCGCTTATAATGACGGGATTGTCCCCATATCTGCGCCAATAAATTCCATCTAAGGAATAGGCTAATGCTGTGGCTTCCGTCTCTCCGGGGATGCAATTTTGCGGAGCAACGTCGTAATACATTACATATTTATGTCCCATTGGATTTCTATCATGCCAATTTGCATATCCATTGGGATTATATAAAACTGTGCCGGGACCATAGGTGCCGTACCACCAATTGTATTCTCCAGTAATCAAGGGGTGTGATGAATCCTGTGAGATGGGTTGATCATTTGCCCAATTCACCCCGTCCGTTGATTCGGCATATCTGATCGTTTCGTGAGTGAAAGGCCAGACATCAGGATTGGCATACCACATTTTATAATAAACCGGTTCTTTTTCCTTTGGATTTCTTTTCCCTTTTTTGGTAAATCCGTTAGGATCATAGACAACTTTACAATGGTAACTCACATTCCCTTCGACAATTCCTAAATCGGTCCAATTAATTCCATCATTGGAATAGGCAAATCCCACTTGACTGTCACTTGTGCCATACCACATTTTATACTTAGCTCTGATGCCGTGCCCGGAGAATCTCCCCAAATCGTACAAAACGCTCGGATAATATGCTTTTGGTCCACCATTTAATTGACCAAAGACCGGATTACTACTAGATTCCGTCCAGGAAAGAGTTGGTTGCGCATTGGCGAACAGGGTGCAAAATAAAATCACGACGAATACTCGCCACATAGTTGTTCTATTCATGACGATTCCCTCCGTTCATTTTAAAGTTATTTTCAAAATTAAACAAAATCACAAACTCCCGTGAGAAACACTTAATAACCTTATATTGCCTAATCGAATATTCTATAAAATTTTTCAGATTGTCAAGAAATAAATCCGCGTAACCATTCGGAATTGAAAAATATTTCAAATTCTTTGTTGATATTTCTTGCCGTTTTAATTAATCTTTGCCAGGATTGAAAGGTGATGAATATGAAAGCCATGCTGCTTAATCGGATTGTAGATATTTCTTTAAATCCCCATCCACTGGAGGCGGCTGGTTTACCAGTCCCTCAGCCTGCGGATAATGAGTTGCTTATTCGAATCCATACCTGTGGTGTTTGTCATACCGAGCTGGATGAGATTGAAGGTCGCACACCGCCGCCGCATTTCCCGATAATTCCCGGTCATCAGATAATTGGCAGAATTGCCGAAGTCGGTTCTAAAGTCCAGAATTATGCCATTGGGGAGCGAGTGGGTGTGGCCTGGTTTTATTCATCTTGCGGTTACTGCGAGTATTGCCGGTCAGGTAATGAAAACCTATGTGCCAAATTTAAGGCGACGGGGCGGGATAAAAACGGTGGTTATGCTGAGTATATGGTAGCGCCGGAAAGTTCGGTGTGTCGGATTCCGGAAGTATTCAGTGATAGCGAGGCGGCTCCGCTGCTCTGTGCCGGTGCAATTGGCTTTCGTTCCTTGCGGTTATGTAATCTTAAAGACGGGCAGGTACTCGGTCTAACCGGTTTCGGTGCCTCTGCTCATCTGGTACTGAAGATGGTTCGCTTTCAATTCCCGCATACTAAAGTATATGTTTTTGCCCGCAGTATTATTGAGCGTCAGTTTGCCATGAGTTTGGGCGCAGCCTGGGCTGGTGATACCTCCGATATCCCACCGGATTTATGTCATGCAATTATTGATACGACGCCGGTTTGGAAGCCGGTTGTTATGGCGTTAAAACACCTGACTCCCGGTGGCAGATTGGTGATTAATGCAATCCGCAAAGAAGAATCGGATAAGGATTTTCTATTACGCTTGGATTATTCTCAGCACCTCTGGCTGGAAAAGGAGATTAAGAGCGTAGCGAATGTGACCCGGCGGGATGTAATGGATTTTTTGGAATTGGCAGCTAAAATACCGATCAAGCCTAGGGTAGCAGAATATTCGCTGGGTGAGGCAAACAAGGCGCTATATGAGTTGAAACAGGGCCGAGCTGTCGGGGCTAAGGTGCTAAAAATTTTCCAGCCCGAATAGCCATATTTTATTTTTATCCAAAATAAATAATTACACCGAAAGACAAGATGAGCAGATATTGGAATTATTATCCGACTGCCGCTCTATAGGAACCAAGAACTTTCAGCAGGGAAGTGATTTCTTCCAGGTGCCGGATAGCATTGATACAGCGTTCCTCTTGCATATTGCCCGCAAAATCGATGTAAAAGAGGTATTTCCAGCGTTTTCCGCGAATTGGACGCGACTCGATTTTGAGCAAGTCAATATCGCGCAGCGCAAAAACGCTCAGGCTTTTGAAGAGCGCACCCGGTATATTTTTCATTGAGAAGACAATCGAGGTTTTATTGGCGTCTTTCTGGTCATCGGCAGTCAGGGCAATAATATGAAAACGGGTATAATTATCAGGATTGTCTTCGATTTCTTCGCGGACGATCTGCATTTCATAGTCAACAGCTGCTTCGCGGCTGGCAATTGCCGCGGCATTTAATAATTTGCGATCCCGAATGTCTTTGACGCTGCCAGCAGTGTCATAGCTGGCTATAGTCTCAATTTCTGGTATCGAGGATAGAAACAGGCGACACTGCTCTAGTGCCTGTGGATGAGAGTGGACCACCCGGATATTCTTCAATTCGACACCGGGATTGGTGATAAAATGCAGAGAGACACGCAGTGATATTTCGCCGACAACCACTACCCGGGAATCAACGATCAGATCAAGTGTTTGATAAACACTTCCGGTAGTCGAGTTTTCAACCGGAACAATGCCAAAATTGCTCTTCCCTTGTTCAACGGCATTGAAGACATCCTGAAACTGGCGGCAGGGGAGAGTTACAATTTCCTCCCCTAAATATGTACGGGCAGCAATCTCACTAAAAGCATAATGGGTTCCTTGAAAGGCTACGACTGGTTGGTTGGCAATTGTCATAATTCGATTCCTTTGCGAGCTTTAATCCCGGCTTGATAATAGTGTTTTATTTCCCGCATGTCGGTTACCAGATCGGCCGATTCGATTAGCCGGGGATGAGCCTTACGACCGGTAATAATTATTTCGACATGTTGGGGTTTCATGCGGATGATTTTTAAGAGATCATCAATAGTAAATAATTGATAATAGACCGCGATATTGGCTTCATCGAGAATAACAATGTCATAATTGCCAGTCTGGATAATTTTGCGCGCCTCGGTCAATCCATTTTGGGCCAGTTTGACATCATCTTCAGTTGGTTTGTTGATGATAAAACAGTCGCGGCCATACTGCCGGATGGTAATTTCAGGGAATCTTTCCCGAATAGCTTTTAATTCGCTATATTCCATTCCTTTGACAAATTGAGCAATAAAGACCTTGAGTCCGGCGCCAACCGCCCGCAGGGCAAGTCCCAGAGCAGCGGTAGTTTTACCCTTTCCGTTGCCTGTGTAGACTTGTACCAATCCCTGCATCGCTTACTCCGTCTGAAATTTGGATTAATTTAGCATGATTTTTGACAATCGGAAAAGCAATGTATATTCTCAGCAGGTGTCTGAAAACATTGCTGATCTGCAGTAATTGAATTTTCAGCCAGAATTACTATCAGAGGTGTTGATCTTTGGTAGTGCGCAATTCAACGGAACTGAAAGGCAAAACTTACACCGGTTAAGCTTAGTTACAAGCTTTCCAATGATTATTTCTCCTTGTATCTTATGATTACCTAAACTAATATAAACCTAAATGAAAAACATCTATTTTAAGTGAGGCATATTATGAAGCTGACCTGGGATTCGATTGCGGCTTTGAACTTAGCGCTGAGTGTGCTGATCCTGGCGTTAGGGATTCGAGCCGCTCGGCAGGGCAAGGGAGCAACACCCCTGTGGATTGGCATTGCTTTTGGGTTGTTTGCCTTGTCTCATCTGGCGGAGATCTTGGGATTAAAACAATCATTTACCGAAGTATTGGTGATAATCCGTACGCTGGGCTATCTGCTGATTGTTTTTATTCAGTACAAATTAACAGGTGCACCGCCGATTAAAACCGAGGACTTACCCGAAAAATCGTAAATAATGATTGTACACATCGCTCGCCAGGAAGATAACCAGGCACTGCTGGAATTGTCCCGACAAGCGCCCATGGCGACTGATTTAGTCGTCAGCATTGACCGGTCGCCGGATTATTTTTGTCTCTCTAATTTGCAGGGGAACAATCCGGTTATCCTCGTTGCCGAAAAGGATGGGAAATTAATTGGTGCTGTCGGTTTTTCTTTTCGCACCGTTTTTTTTAGGGGAGCACCTTTACAGATTGCCTATATTGGCGGGATTAAAATTGATCTGGATTTTCAGAAGTCGTTGGTCGCCTTTCGCCTGATGAAACAGGTGGCCGATTTGCTAGGTCAATCGCCGGTGAAATGTGCTGTTATTCTGGTAATTGGTAAAAATGCAGCTATGAATGCCTTGCTTTCCGGGCGGGCCGGCATACCTGTTTTTGATCATATTGCTCAATATCAGATCAAATATTTGCTCCCGGTTCGATTTTATCGGCTATCTGAAAAACATATAATTCGCCCAGCTACTCGGGCGGATCTTAAGGAGCTGAGCGTGCTTTTTAAACAATTCTATCGGAATTACGAGTTATCACCAAGTTGGGATGAGGATTATCTATCGGCACGCTTTCAAGAGCCGGGTTTTCGGCTGGAAAGCAGCTGGTTGCTGGTTAAGGATAATCGGATTGTTGCCGCCGCCAGTTTGTGGGATCAGTCGGCATTTAAGAATACCATAGTGACGCATTACGGCGGCAAGTACGCATTGTTATCGAATTTACTTCGTCCTTTGAACTTATTGCCGAAGAGCAATAATCCCCTGTCAGAAAACTGCCTGCGCTATTTGGTTTGGGCGGATCGGTATCCTGATGCCGGACAGGAATTAGTTCGATGGCTGCTAAAAAATCAAACATGTAACTACCGATTTTTGCGCTTTGGTTATCATACTCAATCGGTCTACTCTGCGCTTTTGAAGAAAATTTGGGGATTTACCATCTCGGTAAATCTGTATTGCGCTTTCCGAACGGGTGATTCTGATCGAGCAGGGATGATCGAGTATTTGCGATACTCATTAATCTGGGAGGATCTGTCATTACATTGAATAAAGCCCGATCTGAAGAATTATATTTTATTGTAAATCTGCTTGCCGGTGGCGGCAAGGCGCGGAGTAAGTGGGAGCAGTTTTACGAACAGCTTGTAGCGAAAAAATATGAAATCAGCTGCAATCTGACTCAAAGTAAAGGGCACGCAATTGAATTAGCCCGACAGGCTGTCAGAGAAGAAATCAAACGGATATATATTTTCGGGGGAGACGGGACACTCAACGAGGTCTTGAATGGTGTCATCGAAAATGATCGCCTGCTCAATCCCGATCTCGAACTGGTTTTCCTCACTGCCGGGAGCAGTTGTGATGTGCAAAAAATGTTTCCAACGCCGCAGCTGCTAATAGACCGAATCGAATTGAATCAAGCCTACCTGGTGGACGTTGGCAAAGTTGTTTGTCATGATGTCAATGGCGATCAGCAGACGCGCTACTTTCTGGCCAATTCCAGTATTGGAATAATCAGTCAAGCAGTCGAATTATTTAATCAAAAAACACCGTTCATGTCTTTTTTAAAGCGGGTGAATATTGATATTGCGGTAATTTATGCGGGTTTAAAAAATATCCTGAAGTTTGGGAATTTTGGGAGTGAAATTGTCATTGATGAGCGGGAAATATTAAGTCGTACACTCAAGAATCTCACGGTATTCAAATGCCCGTACTTTGGCGGGGGAATGAATTATGGCGTCCAGACGGCTTATGATGATGCCAGGCTGCATATTGCATTAATGAATAAAATGAATTGCCTGAAAACTCTGGCTTGTATTCCGGCTCTCTATAACGGCACAATTCTGAGGAAAAAGCAGGCGGAATATCATCAGGGAAATCAATTAAAAGTTGTCACTAAAGGATTATCTGTTGCCGTCGAAGCCGATGGTGAGATTGTCGGCTATCCACCCTGCGAGTATTCTATTCTGCCAAAAATGCTCCGGTTGATTGTATAGTCATCTAATGCTCATAGTCCTTTGTGAATATCGCAATTGATTTTTTATATTCTGCAATGATTGGGAGAATTGATAATTTATGAATCATAAATCGAAGTTACTCCGAAGAGTAAAAGAAAACCTGCGCGGAGTAATTCTGTTTGATGAGCCACTTGCCAGGCATACCTCTTTTAAAATTGGCGGACCAGCCGATTTTTATATCATTCCGAACGATGAGGCAGACCTGTTGACTTTGCTTGGTTTGTGTCAGAGCGAGGGGATTCCCCGATTTATAATTGGAAGAGGGACTAATTTACTGGTAAGTGATGAGGGCTTCCGTGGGATAGTTATTGATCTTTCCCGAGCATGCTGCAATTTTCGGATTGAAGATTCGCTGGTTATTACTGGTGCGGGAATTCTGATCGAAGACCTGATTACTCGGAGTATAGCGTCCGAATTAAGTGGTGGAGAGAAGCTGTCCGGGATTCCGGGTAGTGTCGGCGGTGCAGTAATTTTGAATGCCGGAGCCTTTAATACCGAAATTAAAGACATCCTTGCTTCGGTGAGATTGATTGATGTTGATAACAGGATTAAGAATGTATCCAAAAGTCAGATTGTAATGCGATACCGCCGGACTGATATTTCACCTGATGCTATTATTCTGGAGGCAAGTTTTAATCTTAAACCGGGTATCAGGTCGGAAATTGAGAAAATTCGAACGGATATTTTAGCTTGCCGGCAGGCAAAGCAACCCCTGTCGCTGCCCTCAGCCGGATCGGTGTTTAAACGTCCGCCGAGGGATTACGCCGGGCGTCTCATCGAAGAGGCGAGGCTGAAGGGCTTGCGGATTGGCGATGCGATGGTTTCGGAGAAGCATGCTAATTTTATCGTCAATTGCGGCGCGGCAAGCGCGAGCGACGTCTATCGGCTAATTACTGAAATTCAGGAAGTTATTTTGAAACGCTTTGGTATCTCGCTGGAACCGGAAATCCGACTGCTGGGATTTTAAGAATTTTGATAAAAATTGATTATTAGATAATCATTAATTCCAATAAGTGTAATTTAATGGAGATGGTAAAGAGATGAAGGTACTGCTGGTTTATAATCCTTTCGCCGGTCACGGGTGGGCCAAGAAAATTCTGCCTGAAGTGGAAACTTATTTTCTGGAAAAAGGTATTGAATTTGACTTGCGGACTACCGATTTTCATGAACATGGTATTCAGATTGTTCAGGAAGCAGCCTTGAATCAGTACGATGGCGTCGTTGCTGCGGGCGGCGATGGAACTTTGTATGAGGTAATTAACGGCTATTTTCGGAATCCTGACAATCATAAAATTCCTATCGGTATTTTGCCAATTGGGACCGGTAATGCCTTTGCCCGCGATCTGGAATTGCAAAACACTCAATGGCGCGCTGCCGTTGATATTATTGCGTGCGGGTCACCGCGCTTGACCGATGTAGGGAAGTTCATCTCGCATGGTGAAACTTACTATTTTCTCAATATCTTGGGGCTAGGTTTTGTTGCCGATGTGACCGAGATTGCCCACCACCTGAAAATTTTTGGTAATTTATCTTATACTCTCGGTGTGTTTTATAAGACGATCTTTTTGAACAGTTTTCCTTTAAGCATAATCCTTGATGGTCAAGAGCTGCAAAGAGACAGCATTTTTGTCGAAATCTCGAATACCCGTTGGACCGCGAACTTTTTAATGGCGCCTTCAGCCGAAACCGATGACGGATATCTCGATGTTACTATTTTGAATAAGTTAGGGCGAATTAAACTCCTGAAGAGTTTTCCTAAAATTTTCACTGGCGAGCATATCTATATTGAAGAGGTGGAAACATTTAAGGCGAAATCCATTAAAGTCGAAACTGCAATTCCGAAAGTTTTAACTCCTGACGGTGAATTAATGGGCATTACCCCGATCGAAGTCCATTGCCTTCACCAGGCAGTACCAATTTTTTGGCGATAGAAAATTTGTATTAACACTAATCACAATTTGATTTTTCTCTAAAAAGTAAATTGATAAATAGACCACGAGTGCTAAATTACAGCCCGATTATGGGATTGAGAGTTGGCTATGAATAAATATCCTTCTAAAATTATTGGGAAAAAGATAATTATCGGGGTGAAAGACCGGGTTGTGGATTCGGTTGAGGAACTTTTCGAGAATAATATGTTTCGGAAAATTCTCGATTGTTTTCTGGATCAGTTGATTGCCAGGCAATCGCCGCTTTTGAATATCTTTGAATCCACCCAAATAACTGAGAAGGAGCGGGAACTGCTCTATCAGACATTGTACTATTTGACCAAATTGGAAGCTAAGCTTGTTCCGGGGGTCGTGGGCGGAGCGGAACAATTTTTCCGGGATAAAAATCTATTGAATGATTTTGTTGAGCGGTTGTATAACTATTGGCGCAGTTTCGATCGCTTTATTATCTGTGATTCGGCGGGTGAGCGCTTTGATCGCCGACCTTATCGAACTTTTAACAACACTATCGAGCGGCTGATGCATTTTGTGCGCCAGGCTTATCGTGATATTCAGGAAAATATCACTTCCCAACATCCCCGGGTTTATCGCCAGGTACACGCCGGTGCGGAAGTGGCAACCATTGCCGTACCGTTGTCGAAATCCTGCTTCAAGGGCGTGTACCGATTATTAAACAATGTATCAATGGTTCGACAAGTACTAATTTATCCACCCTTGATCCTCGAGCCGCCGATGAATAAACGGAAGGGTGCCTTCATCGAGATAGAGCAAAATCCACTGCGGTATATAAAATTAGAACCGCACGAATGGCTCTGCTTTCCGGCAAAGGTTGGAGCAACAATTATCTATATCTATTTTCACGAATATTTTTACGAATTGGGCTTTTCACTGAGTAATCTTTTTGAACTGGCTTCCGATGAGGATTTGGAAGAACCGCCGGATGGTATCTACCTTTACGGTGTCGAGGAAAGTACTCTAAAACAATTCTCAGATTTTCCTACCGTATTTTATGAAGATAAAGATAACAATCTCTTTGTGGCAACTATTCCGCGAGGTAAGGAGTATGGCTATTTTGGTTACCTGAAGAAAATGGTTCTAACACTCCATAATCTAAAGGTCATGAAAGATGGCAATATGCCCTTTCACGGCGCGCTGGTACAAATTTTACTGAAAAATAATTGCCAGTCAAATGTGCTGTTTATTGGTGATACCGGAGCGGGAAAATCGGAGTCGCTGGAGGCACTTCGTAAATTGGGCGATGAGCAGATCAAGGAATTAACTATCATCGCCGACGATATGGGTTCGTTGACAATTAATCGTCAGGGAAGGGTGATAGCTTACGGTACCGAAATCGGGGCTTTTCTGAGGCTGGATGATCTGCAACCGGGTTATGCTTTTGGTCAGCTGGACCGCGCAATCATCATGAGTGCTGGTAAGACTAATGCCCGCATCGTGTTGCCGGTGACGACTATCGCCAATGTGCTCAAAGGCGTGCCGGTGGATTATGTCTTTTATGCCAATAATTATGAAAGTGTTGATGCCGATCATCCGATAATCGAGGCTTTTGATTCGGCTGCCGAGGCTTTCCACTTATTCCGCGAAGGGGCTGTGATGAGTAAGGGCACGACAGCGACGACTGGCTTAGTCCACAGCTATTTTGCCAATATTTTCGGTCCTCTGCAGCGCAAGCAGCAACACGATGAAATCGCCCGGCGATTTTTTGAGACATTCTTTGAAAATAAGATATTCGTCGGGCAGCTGCGTACCCGCCTGGGAATCGCCGGTTTTGAAACCAGTGGACCTCGATCGGCGGCTGAAGAACTGTTAAAACTTTTAATGAAATAAATTAATCTGGAGTGTACTAACAGCATTGGTACATTTCCGAGTGGAATGAGGAAATAATATGCAACCTGCAGGTTGCATAAATTGATACTTTCAATGTGCCGGAGGCACTCCTGCGGAGCAATCCCAATTTCTAAATCAGTTCAAAATCAATTGTTTCTTGGAAGCGGATAAAGTCCTGGTCGGTAGAATAAATTGCTAAGGAATTATTTTTGGCAATAGCGCAAATCAAGAAATCGGTATGGGATCCTGTTATTCCTTTATGGCGGCAATCATTAAAAAGCTCAGCAGCTAATTCATAATCCTCAGTTGTAATAATCAAATCCTTAAAATTATTCAATTTTTCTTTCAGTAGGAGAAATTGAGATTCCTGGGCAATACCAGACAGGATTTCCTGACGTATAGGTCCAATTAGGACAGCCCGATTCTCGGAAATTATATCTTTTAAATTAGTAACTATTTTTTGCTCTTCGGCCGATAAATCCTGACCTTGTCGACGTAGTGCCAATGACCAAACCGAAGTGTCAACTAATACTTTCATGCCCGTTCCCGCGCTTGTTTATAATCATAATCCGGATCGTACTCTATTTTGCCGAATAGATTAATAATTTCCTGCTCCCGTCGGTGCTTAATATACTCCTCTAAAGCTGCATTGACCGTTGATTTTTTAGTGTTATGCTGTCCAACTTTCTGGGCTTCCGCAAGTAACTGCTCATTAATTGCTAAATTTGTCGCCATTTGATAATTCCTTTCAACAAAAACTTGTGTAAAGATACTAAAATATTTACACAAATTCAAGTGTAAAAGAGATCTAAATAGTGGACGGAATAGACAAGTCAGAGAATGCGAATATCGAATATACCAGCAATATTAATCTGTTCTATAAGAAGGAAGAAACAATGCCTTAGCAATCCGGTGGTCATGCTTATTATTCGTATCAATGCAGTTGCTCGATTTACTCAGGGTTTCAAAACAATAAACGGCACCGACTCTGGATTTTTTATATCCCATTGATAGTCGCCGTAAGGGCTGAAAGCTTTTGGTTCGGTTTGGGCGTTATTTTCGATAACCTGGATACCTTTTTCAATAGACACCGTGAGTTTGCCGACAACTTTAGCGTCAATTGTCTTCAGGCCATCAATGTCTTTTTTACTCAATTCAAATGCCGCAATTTTTATCGTGCCGTCCTTTTGATTTTCGATACTGAATATTTTCAGCTGATCAGAAATAAAACAATAGTTCTCACCGGCTTTTCCGGCATGCTCGACGGCGACTTTATAGCGCCCCTTACCGATGTATTGGACATCTTTGAAATCGGGTTCTTTTTTGAGCTCCTTGACCTGTTCTTTCAGGGATTTTTCATCTTTCGCACTAAACGAGCCATCTTTTATTGCAGAAAGCGCTGGTACGAATGCCAGATTTCCTTGGTAAGTGAAACTAAAATTTCCATTTTTGCTGACTTTTACAACGGCTGTGAAATTTTCCGGCAGGAAACAACCGCTCAACATCAATACCAGCACAGCTCCCATTACAATTGAAAACAAGCGGAAATACCTTTTCATTTTTTTCTCCTGACTAATATTTTTCTTCTTGGTTTGTCACTCGATATTGGGTAGAAAAAATTCGATAAATTCGCAATGGTAATGTGCAATTTTTCTTAAATCTCTATTGATAAAATAGGATTATAGTTGAATATCCCAAGGATTGTAATCCGGGTCCGATACAATCTGCTTGGCCCGATCCGGAAAATCAGTGAAGATTCCGTCTGCTCCCCATTCGAGCATGCGCCGGATATCATCGGGGTAATTAACTGTAAAAATAAATATCTTTAATCCCATCTGGTGAACTTTGGCAATAAATTGGCGATTGACAAATTCGATGCTGATATTAATTGAAAATGGATTCAAAGTTTCAATTATTTGGTTAAGATTGAGCGGAATTCCAAACAGTAGCACGCCGATTTTAATCGTCGGATGTAGCTGTCGTAAAGTTAGTAATTCATGTTGATCAAAAGATGAAATGATAAAATGGTCAATTGACCAGCTGTGGTTTTTAATATAGCGATTAACAAGTTCCATGACCGGTTTAGCCGTGCCGGGACTCTTTAATTCAATATTTACTCCAATCCGCTTATCTACCAGATTTAAAACCTCGGTTAGAAGTGGAATACGTTCTCCCCGTCCGGCATTCAGCAACCGCAAATATTTGATGGATTTGTCATAAATAACTCCTTTGCCATTTGTAGTCCGTTCCAGCCGGTAATCATGGATAACGATCAGTTCATTGTCCACGCGATGAACATCCAGCTCGATAAAGTCGGCGCCTCTTTGCATTGCCTCCTTAAAAGAGAGCAGCGTATTTTCCGGGGCATAGCCAGGAGCCCCCTGATGACCAAAAATTATAAAGCTGTCCGATTTCATAGTCTGCTATCTTCTATAATAATCTCAGTTGTCATTGAATTAGTTATAGGAATCAGGAGGCGGATTATCTGGATTGAATTCCTGATTTGAGGAGTTGCGCTCATGAAATTCAATCAGAGTCTCTCTGAAAATTATGTAGGTAATCAATTCATCCAAATTAAAAACGACATGGACGTCTTTAAGGTATTCGGGGACCTCAAAATCAACTTGGTCACCGACTCGGAATTTTCCCTCGATATCGAATTGGTTCAGGAATTCGGCTTTTTCGATTGATTTTGGTGGGAAATAGTGAGCCGCAATCTGGCGCTCGGGATCGTGATAGAGTAAAGGCAAGGGGATTAGTGATTCATGACCGCATTTTGTACAGTGGAAATGATTGATTTCCCCGTTGAAAAGCTGAGTACGTCCCTCAGGATTAAGCATGACATTGATCGAACTCCAGATCGTGACAGCTTGCTGATGCTGGCACTGCGGACAATTTACCCAACGTTGCTCATTAATAGACAATTATTCTCCTTGTATATTGAATGCTCTGAATTTGCCAATGAATATACGTCAGCTAATGGCTGAGTTCTATATTCTTTTAAATTGTCTGTGTTCAAGTGCCAGGAAATAGAAGGCAGCGCAGGCAAAATTGAACCAGGCTTCACAGGCGTAGATCCGTCGGATTAGCATGTGATTAATTTCATCCATAGAAATCATTCGAATACCTGAATAGAATACCCCGATCA
Organism: uncultured bacterium; assembly: GCA_964546145.1. Classification (GTDB taxonomy): domain Bacteria; phylum Fidelibacterota; class UBA2242; order UBA2242; family UBA2242; genus CAZAKO01. Next base: position 27,576 of record CAZJIU010000008.1, on the reverse strand, counting down.
GGAAATGGATCAAAATAGCGGCGTGAATCCAGTTTGCCCAGTTTTCCTTTTTTTGCTGCCTTTGGAAGATTCCAATCAGGATCATAATGGTCAAAATTAGATAAAGTCCGACTTTTAAAAATTCAGCCGAGGGGGTATAGAATAATGGCGCGTCCATTAAACCTCCGACTAGGTATTAGTCTCTTCGTATAATTTATATGACGTTTCTTTCATCCCGAGATTTTCATAAGTCTGCTGGGCAACTCGATTATTTTTCTCAACATACAAACGAAAACCGCAGATATTTTGACCGTGGGCAAGATTTTTCACATACTGATGCATGCGGCGATAGATGCCCTGGCGCCGAAAAGCAGGGAGAATGTAAACGCTTTGAATCCACCAGAAAAGAGCGTTGCGCCAATCACTCCACTCATAAGTAATCATTAAACAACCGACGACCTTTTTGTGGGATTCGGCAACGATGTAAAAACCGTATTCCGGATGCTTTAACAGGTACTCTAGTCCCTGTTGAATTACCGTTGGCACTAACGTTTTATTTTCGGTTTCCCTGGCTATGGCGATATTGAACTTGGCAATAATATCAATATCATCTTGTACTGCCTGACGGATACTAATTGGTGGTCTCATGGTTTCATCCTGGTTAATGTCTGGATATTCTTCTTGGCTGATATAAAATGAGCCCTTGTAGTGAGGGCTCATTAATTTTAGTAAGTTTGACAAAGAGAGACTAGCACTTCGAGAATCCGCAATTGCGACAAGTAACGCAGCCGCTTTCATGATACAGGGTGGTGCCGCAATCAGGGCAGGTTGTGATAATCTTTTTATTGCCAATCGTAGATTTGGATGTGTTCGAGGTAGTTAAAAGTTTTCCTTCTTCATGTACCGGAACAACATCCTTGAATGAAAAACTCGGATTGCTGGGGGAACTTTTCTTTTTCCCTTCTCTCTCCTCGAGGAACCACTCGAGCGCTTTGGCAATTGCGTCCGGTGTCGAGAGTATCTGAGTGCCATTTTCCCAGATGGGACTTGGTCCGCCGATGCCTTTTAGTTGTTTAATAATATCCCGGGTATCAACCCCCGAGCGTAAAGCCAGCGATATCAGCCGACTGATAGCTTCGGATTCTACCTGGGCTTGGCTGCCTGCTTTTCCGATGTTTGTAAATACTTCACACAATCCGGTTTCGTCTTCATTGATGGTGATATAGAGGGTACCTTGACCGGTTCGAATGCGTTTGGTGGTGCCGTGTGTTTCCTGTGGACGAACGCGGGGATGGATCCGATTATCCAAGATGGACTCTTGAATTGGGATTTCAATAGAAACTTTTTCCTGGGCTTTGTCCCCAACATAAAGCACCTGTTCATCCCGGCTACCGTCGCGATAAATTGTGATTCCTTTGCAATCTGCCTCGTATGCTAACCAATAGGCATCGATGACATCCTGGACGGTTGAACTGCGGGGGAAATTACACGTTTTCGAAACGGCGGCATCGGTCCATTTCTGGAAAGCTGCCTGCATGCGGACATGCCATTCAGGAGTAATGTCATGGGCGGTCACGAATATTTTTTTAATCTGATCGGGGATTTCTTCCATATTCTGGATGGATCCAATTTCAGCCACCTTTTGTATTAATTCTTCAGAATAGATCTCGGCTTTTTTACAGGCTTCCTCGAAATAGGGATTAACATAGAGTAGGTTTGTGCCGTCCATAACCCGCTTAGTGAAGATTAGCGAGAAGGCCGGTTCTATTCCACTGGAACAGTCAACTAACATGGAAATCGTACCGGTAGGAGCGATGGTTGTAAACGATGAGTTGCGCAATTTAGGACCATCCGGGAAATAGATACTTTCGTTCCAGGTGGGAAAAGTTCCCCGAGTAGAACCTAATTTAATACTGGCTTCGCGGGCTGATTTATAGACGAAACTCATGATTTTATCAGCTAGTTGTAAGGCTTCATCCGAATTGTAGGGAATTTGCATTTTAAACAGCACGTCAGCAAATCCCATTACTCCGAGTCCAATCTTGCGGGTTTTCTTGACCATCGTCTCGATCTTTTTCAGCGGAAATTTATTGACATCAATAACGTTATCTAAAAAGTGGATCGAATCGTTGACCACGGTATCTAACCGTTCGTAATCAAATTTTCCATCGGTAACGAAATTCGCCAGATTTATCGAGCCCAGATTACAGGCTTCGTTGGGCTGGAGTGGTTGTTCACCGCAGGGATTAGTAGCTTCGATTTCTCCTAACTTTGGCAGGGGATTAGATTTGTTAATCTTATCAATGAAAACGATTCCCGGATCACCGTTTGCCCAGGCATTTCGGGCAATTAATTTGAAAACATCGGCAGCGTTAAGTGTGCCACTTACCGAGTGGTCTACCGGGTTGATTAATTCATACTGTTCTCGTTTCCGGACTTTTTCCATAAAGTCGTCGGTAACGGCGACGGAAATATTGAAATTGGTCAGGTCTTTATTGTTCTTTTTGCATTCGATAAATTCCAAAATATCAGGATGATCGACCCGCAAGATACCCATATTAGCGCCGCGTCGGGTACCACCTTGCTTGACAGCTTCGGTAGCGGCATTGAATACTCGCATGAAAGAAACCGGTCCGCTGGCTACTCCACTCGTACTTTTAACGATACTCTTTTTGGGGCGAATCCGACTGAAGGAGAAGCCGGTACCACCACCACTTTTATGAATCAGAGCAGTATCTTTCAGAGTCTGGAAGATGGACTCCATCGAATCGTCTATCGGAAGAACAAAACAGGCGGATAGCTGCCCTAATTCCCGACCGGCATTCATAACGGTTGGTGAGTTAGGTAAAAAATCCTTATTGCGCATTAAATTGTATAATTTTTCTGCGGTCTTCTGGACATTTGTCTGGCTGGTGTAATTGCTGTCGGCTTCGGCAATGGCGTTAGCAATCCGGTGCAAAAGTTCATCGGGTGTTTCAATTACATTACCGTTTTTATCCCGGAGGAGATAGCGACGTTTGAGCACTTCAAGCGCATTATCGGAAAAAACCGGATCGCCCGTACTCACATTTTTTAGGGGCGCAATGCGTACTTTCGGCTGAGATATTTCCTCTTTAACTTCCTTCCCAGGTAGTTCAAAATCGAAGACAATTGGCTCAGGCACTTGGAAATCTCCTAATTAAAACAATTACACCAAACTTTTCACTACCTACAGCTTTTTAAAATCCAGATTGAATATAGAAAATGCCTGGAATTATGTCAAGACAAAATACAAGATTTTGTATTTACCGACGAGAAATTGCCCAATAACTGGTAACTTTTCAATTTATTAAGAGATTACAAATTTTACTCAAAACTTTACTTTAAGAGCTGCTCGGAAAGGTCGTTTTCATCCTGAAATTAATTTTGAATCTAGTCTGATACTATTAAATTATTTCCTGTTATTTGAAAAGCGGGTGTAGTTCAATGGCAGAACACCAGCTTCCCAAGCTGGACACGGGGGTTCGATTCCCCTCACCCGCTCAGTAGATGTTTTTAATGCCTTTATTATTTTTCAATAAATTATCCTAAAAATTAATTTATGATTAAAATAGTCAATACAGAACCCGGCAGTAAAGCCGCAAGTGTTGGAATCCGCGCTGGCGATATGCTACTTTCGATCAATAAGTCTGATGTTCGAGATCTTTTGGATTATCACTTCTATCAGACAGGGGAAGTAATTTCGCTTGACTATCTCAGGGATGGAGTAAAATCTACGGTTAAGATTCAAAAAGATTATGATGAAGATCTTGGAATAGAACTCGCATCTATGAGACCAAAGGCCTGCTCCAATGATTGCATTTTTTGTTTTATCAAGCAAAATCCTCCCAGGATGCGCAAAACCATTTATTTCTGTGATGAAGATTATCGTTACTCTTTTCTCCACGGGAACTATATTACTTTGACCGACCTCTCTGATGTGGAGCTGAAACGGATTGTTAAACTGCGCCTTTCTCCGCTGTATATTTCCGTGCATGCCACCGACTCAGCAGTTCGGCAGCAAATTTTCCGTTTTAAAAAAGATGATCATTTGCTGGAAAAATTGTCGTTTCTGAGTCGGAATCGCATCGAGCTCCACACTCAGGTAGTTTTAATACCAGGGTATAATGACGGATCAATATTGAGCCAAACAATTGACGATCTCTATCAGTTTAAAAATGTGAAAACTCTCGCCATTGTTCCGGTCGGATTGACTAAACATCGAACCGGACTGACTCAATTACAGCCGGTAACTGCCGAGCAGGCGAAAAATTTGGTTCACCAACTAAAAAGCTGGAACAGGCGTTATCGGAATTCTGAAGGTGATCCCTTCGTTTATCTGGCGGATGAATTTTTCCTTTTGGCTAATAAGCCGCTGCCCTCACCAAAACAATACGGGATGTATAATCAGATAGAAAATGGAGTAGGGCTAACCCGTCAATTTCTGGATAATTTTAAAAAGCAGGTTCCATTTTTGCCCAAGGCTGTAAATGAATCCCGGAGAATTCTAGTAATAACCGGCGAATTGGCGGCACCGATTCTGGAGCGTCATCTTTTACCGGTGTTAAATTCAATTGATAATTTGACGGTCGAAATCTGTCCAATTATCAATAATTTCTATGGTGATACGGTAACTGTAGCCGGTTTACTTACAGGTGGCGATATTATCGAGCAATTTCCCAGATCAAAACATTATGATCAGGTTTTATTGCCACCGCGCTGCGTCAATGAAGATGGTATTTTGCTGGATGATCTGACTCCGGATGATATTCAGAATGCGCTTCTGCGGGCTGTTTCTGTCGGGAATGATAGTTTTGTCGAGATTTTAAAGAATGGCTGAGCGGGAACCAACTGTCACTATTGTTGGCCGACCGAATGTCGGCAAGTCTACCCTTTTCAATCGTATTGCTCAGAAACGTAAAGCGATTGTTCATCATCAGGCTGGTATTACCCGCGACCGGATATATGAACAGGTGAGCTGGTCGGGTCGGCAATTTATGCTAATTGATACTGGTGGCTTTATTCCAGAGAGCCAGGATATAATCGAGAATGCGATTCGATCTCAGATCAAGATAGCTATAGAGGAAGCTGATCTGATTTTGTTCCTTGTAGATGTGGTTGATCAAATTACACCGTGGGACCTGGACATTGCCAAGTCTTTGAGAATTTCGCAGAAACCGGTGTTATTAATTGCCAATAAATGTGATAATCAGATTCGCGATCAAAGTTGTTATGAGTTTTTTCGACTTGGCTTTGGTGAGCCGATTCCGATATCGGCATTGAATGGTAGAAGGATAGGTGACCTGCTGGATCTGATTTTAGCGAAGTTGCCGAAAGAGGCTCCGGCAGAAAAAGACCAGACGGAACACTTGCGTCTGGCAATTGTGGGTGTTCCCAACTCCGGTAAATCCTCACTGGTAAATGCCATTTTGGGTCAGGATAAATTAATAGTGACCGATATTCCCGGAACTACCCGCGATTCCATTGATACGGAAATCAAATATCATGGGCAGGCAGTGATCCTGATTGATACCGCCGGGCTGCGAAAAAAGCGCAATATTGATAATCGGATTGAATTTTTTAGCACCTTGCGGGCGGAACAGGCAATTGTACGCTGCAATGTAGCTATTTTGGTTATTGATGCAGAGAAGGGATTTAACCGTCAGGATATTGCGATTGCACGGCTAATTATTGATCATAAAAAGGGGCTGGTTGTTGCTGTCAATAAATGGGATCTGGTATCGAAAGAAACCAATACCATGAAAAAATATCGTGAAGAGATTATTTATCGTTTCCCGGAATTAATTTACTACCCGATAATTTTCATTTCTGCTTTGACCAAGCAGCGGATCGGTCAGGTTTTGGAACAAGCCAATGAGGTGTATCAGTCGAACCAGAAGCGAATCTCGACGGGTGAACTCAATACATTTTTTCAAAAAGTAATTGATCAGACACCACCGCCATCGGTTAAGGGTAAATTTATCCAGATCAAATATGTCACCCAGGTAAAAAAAGCGCCGCCTGTTTTTGTGTTTTTCACTAATGATCCCCGCGGCATCAAGGAAGAATACCGCCGATTCCTGGAAAACCGGCTCAGGCAACAATTCGGATTTAACGGGGTACCTTTGACAATTTTGTTTCGCCGAAAATAAAATATGCAAATTATTCTGTTAATCTTCATAATATTTATAGGATCCTCAGCTGCGGGAATGGACTCGTTTACCGCGGTCAAGCATTACCTTCAGCAACTTCCTGAAAACCAGCAACGCTCTGCATTTTTTACCGACAATAAAACCAGAGCAATCAAGTCGTTTATGGTTCACCCGAAGAATCGCCAGAAAATCCTGGGACAGGCGGTTCTTCAAAGACCTGTCTTACCCGCGAGTTATATCAGTAGCGCTAGTCATTTTAAAATCCACTATACGGTGGAAGGAGATAGTGCGGTTAACCCAACCAGTACCCATGTTCCCAGTGTGCCGGACTATGTCTGGGAGGCAGCCGAGGCAGCTGAATATTCCTATCGGATATTGATGGATACACTTGGTTTCGACCCGCCACCGGTAGATGACGTGAACGATCCCCAAACGGATATTTATATTATAAATTGGGGAGGAAGTACTTATGCTTACACTTGGCCGGAAGATAAGGTTACGACAACTGCAAGACCTGAAGATTATACTGCTTATACCGTAATTGATAATAATTATAGCGAATCGGGATATGTTACTAAAGGTTTAGACGGTTTACGGGTTACCGTTGCTCATGAATTTTTCCATGTGGTTCAATTGGGATACAACTGGTGGCATTCGAATGGATTATCAGGAAGCGGTCAGGGTGACGAATATTTCTTGGAATGGTCATCCACCTGGTTCGAAGAACGGGCTTATCCGCAAACAAATGATTACGTCCAATATTTGAATGATTTTTTTTACTATCCAACTAGATCCCTGTGGAGTGAATATTATTCCTATTCTCTAGGTCCATTTCTTTATTTCCTGACGAAGACTTTAGGCGAAGAGACTCTGGTAAGGCAGATCTGGGAGAAAATCAAGACCAATTATGCGCTCCAATCGCTGACCGCAGTTATTAAGGAGCACGGCGGTGATCTGACTGCTTTTTATAACGATTTTATCAGAGTCTGTTACTATACCGGCAGCCGCTACGATCCCGATTATTCGCCATTTCCCGACGGACCCGATTTCCCGGAGCTGGATTTTTCTGATAACTGCCAGGGTGTTTTGGAAAACTCATTACAATTTCAATCGGCAGTAAATCCATTCGCTGCCAAACCTTTCTTGATCTCTTTCACCGGGCGGCACTATGTGAATCTTGAGATCACCTCGGAGGATAACAACCAGTTGGTAAAAAGTTATCTGCTTGATAAACCGCTACTAAGCGACTTGCATTTTCAATTTAGTAAGGAAACGGACATTTTTATCGGCGAGACTAATCCTGATGATCAGCTGCTGATTGTTCTTACCAACAGTAACCGGGATTTGGCAGTAGCTGCTGATTTGAATCTTGAAGTTATTGAGAATATCTATGATATCTCGACACAGATTTTATTCATTTATGCGAATCCTTTTTCTTTTAAATCACAGGAACCGTTGACCGTTGTCTTTCAGATTCCTGATTTTATTAAAAAGATTTCTGTAAATCTTTACAATCTGCGAGGTCAGAAAATTTTTACCAAATTTCCGAATCCAGTTGATTTTTCTCCCGGTGTCAATTCTCTTACCCTTCCAGCTGGTGAATTCAAATCGAGAAATGTTAGTTCGGGAGTCTATATTCTCCAGCTGATTATTGATGGGAAGATCATGAACCGCAAGATTACAATTCTTAACTAATAAGTAGATTTATTCGTGAATTATCAGATTGCACGGTACGGCGAGGCTACTCAGAAAATAAAAAATTCAAAATTTATTGCGCGGGTGTTTCCGGTAGAAAGCCGGGAATCGGTCCAGACGATAATCCAGGACATTAAGCGAGAACATCACAAAGCGACTCATATCTGCTGGGCCTTTCGATTAATTGAACAGGGAGAAGCCCGGGGCTACAGCAATGATGGTGGTGAGCCGGCAGGATCTGCCGGATCGCCGATTTTGACTGCCCTTGAAGGTCGTCAATTGGTGAACGCTCTCTGCGTTGTCATTCGTTATTTTGGGGGGATTAAGCTGGGTATTGGCGGTTTGATACGTGCCTACGGTGGAGTTACTGCTGAAGTTTTGACTCTGGCTGGAAGGGAGTCAGTCGAAAATATGCTATTGGTAAAAATTCGACTGGATCAGAAGAAATATTCGGAAGTCATGCGAATACTGCGGAAGTACCGTCTTGCGGTTCAGCCGATATACCAGGGGGGATTAGTTCAAATTGAATTCAAGATTGTAGCTGTAAAATTCGCAGAATTATCTCAAACTCTAAAAGCAGTTCACAATATCGAGATTGTCAGCAGCTAATCCGCTAAAATATAAAATCCTGCAATGGCTGGAGGTTGTTTTAGAACCGTGATAATCACGGTGGGTACCTCTCGGACGGCTCAAGTTTCCCCGACGAAGGGGCATGCTTTCCACGCTCGAAGATCGGCTCCCTATTTTTAGGTGTTGGTTCTAAAAAATACGATCACACCATTGCAGGATAATTTCAAAGACTCACATCATCAATATAGTCTCTCTAACTCTGAGGGTCAAGTATTTTTATGGTCTCTTTTTAAAATTGAATCGAAAATGTGATTAGAGAAGAAGTGATTTATTCTTTTTCGTCAGATTGATTATCCTTGGCGCGGATTTGGTTCCAGATTTCATCCATTTCATTTAGAGTGGTCTCTCTCAGCGATCGGTTGCGGGCGGCAAGTTCTTTTTCAATAAATTTGAATCGTTTGATGAATTTTTTTGATGAGGAATAGAGGGCTTCTTCAGGATTGATGTTGATGAATCGGGAAAGATTAACCAGGGAGAACAGGAGATCGCCAAATTCGAGGGTAACCTCTTTGGATTTGTGATTCTGGAGAGCTTCTTTCAGTTCCTTCAGTTCTTCCTCGATTTTTTGCCATACCGGTTCGACGTTTTCCCAGTCGAAACCAACCTGAGCTGCGCGCTCCTGAATCCGACGCGCCAGCAAGAGTGCCGGCAAAGTTTTGGGCAATCCGTCCATTAAGGATTTCCGGCCCTCCTGCAGCTTAATCTCTTCCCAGTTCTGTTTAATTTCGCGCACATTGGCGACTTTGACATCGCCGAAGACATGCGGATGACGGCGGATAAGTTTGGTATTGATATTTCTAATGGATTCCAATAGATTGAATTGACCTTGTTCTTCGGCAATTTGAGCCTGAAAAACGATGTGGAGTAATAAATCACCCAGCTCGGCTTTTAATTTCTGACTGTCACCCTCCTGAATGGCTTCGAGAGCCTCATGGGCTTCTTCCAGAAAATAGGGTGACAAAGAATTTGAGGTTTGGGCTCGGTCCCATTCACATCCCTTCGGCCCGCGCAGGATTTTTACGATTTCGAGAAGACGGGCGAATTCTTGATATATTTCTGAATATTGGGACATAGATCAACGAGTTTGAGTGATTTTGAACAGGTTCTTGATAGAAATCTTTTTTTGATAAGATTGCTGGATGCGATTCATAGTTTTCTTTTCAGTTGGCGTTTGGTCATCGTATCCGATTAAATGGAGAAAGCTATGGATCAGCACAAGGACTAATTCATCTTTGAAATTATTATTGTATTTTTGGGCATTTTCCTTGATGCGGTCTATACTAAGATATACTTCACCGTCAATGGGTGAGCCGGGTTCGTGATACTGAAAACTAATAGTATCGGTTAAAACATCTTCTTGAAAAAATTGTCTTTTCAGGCGGTTGAGTACGATATCGTTGGTTACGATCACACTCACCTGATTAATGACAGCTGCTTCACCATCAGCTACAGTTTTAAAAATTTTTTCACATGCCGGCTTTATGAGCTGAAAACCCGGATAGCTGTTGGTAATGGTTAACACGGCTGGCTGGCGGGAGATTAACCGCGTTTCTTTTTAGCTGATTTGGGGGCCAGGTCTTTCTCCTGGCCAGGATATTCGACCCGCAGATGGTAGATGCCTTTTAAAATCGGCATAATACCTGTATTGGTCTTGATATCGCCTTTGATTTTGTTTAAATCGGCTAAGGTTAAGGGGCATTCGTCCAGCTGACCCTCCTTTAGACGTTTATCTATAACCGAGTCTATGATTTTTTCGATATTGCTGATAATCGGTTTTTCCAGACTGCGCGCGGCGGCTTCGATGGATTCACAGATCATTACGATACCAGCCTCTTTGGTACGGGGTTTTGGGCCAGGGTAACGGAAGTCTGACTCGTTAACAACTGTATCGCCGTCACTAAGTTCTTTAGCCTTATTGTAAAAGTATTCCACCCGGGTTGTGCCATGATGAGTAGGAATAAAATCCGTGACAATTTGGGGCAGTTTATATTCTTTAGCCAGACGTAGTCCCTCTTTGATATGGTTGATGATGATTAAAGCACTCAAGTTGGGAGCCAGATTGTCATGGCGATTTAAATCACGTGTCTGATTTTCGATAAAGTATTCAGCTTTGGTCATCTTGCCAATATCATGGTAATAGGCCCCGATGCGCGCCAGGAGCGCATTAGCTCCGACAGCATCCGCAGCCGCTTCCGCCAGGTTCCCGACCGTTATACTATGGGTGAAGGATCCGGTAGCTTCCTTGGAAAGCATTTTTAAGAGGGGATGATTGAAATCGGCCAGTTCCAGTAGAGTCAGATCGGTAGTAATCCCGAAGATTACTTCTAAAAGGCCAATCATGCCATAGGTCAGAAAAGGCGATACAATCCCGTTAATGCCAGCGTACATCAGGGTGTTTAAGACTTCTGGTGGGGAGGAGTATTTTAATAATTCGGTTACGCCGATGCTGATCGTATAACCCAGGATAATGTAAACGATGGCTTCGAATACTTGACTGCGTTTACGCAGGTTGCGCACGGCATAGATAGCAAATGAATTAACGAATAGGGACGTTACGATAAAATCAACACTGCCGCGCAGCTGAGCGCCAATCAGGATTGTAATGGTAACTGATCCAACGAAGGCGATCTTGCTATCAAAAAGAATCGTCAGGGTCATTGCAGCAATAGTAAGCGGTATTGAAAATTCCGAAATATGGAGTTTCTGGACAAAAACCATCGTCAGTAGGGATTGGACGATCAAAATGATGCCAAACAGGATTATCGTCTTGGGTTCTGACAGCAGATCCCGTTTGTATGCAAACATAAAGATGGTAAAAAAAGCAAGGATAATCGCCACGATTAAAATCTGTCCGACGAAGATTACCAGATCACCGATTATTGGGAGATTCCTTAATACGCCGCCGTGAATATTGGCACGACGCGCCCGTTCTTTAGTTAGTGATTCCAATTTGCGATAGATTTCCGGCGTAATTTTGGTGTTGGCATCAACAATCTTTTCATTTTCCAGAATCATCCCTTTGCTAATTGGTACCTTATTGATTGCCTCCTGCTGGCGGGATTCGGTGATTTCTTTTTGATAAATCAGGTTTGGTTTCAGGAAGTGGACGATGATTTCATAACCAATATTGATGATTTTGGAATCCTGCTCTGGGAATTTTGCCTGAAGGTTCAGTTTGGCTCTGGTCCAGGCTTCCTCCAATGTTAGGAGTTGATTTAAATCTTCCAGAATCTCCTCGTTACCTCTTTGAATAGCAATCCGTTCACTAATAATATTGCTTTTCGAGATGTCTAGAATCTGATTGGCGTAGAGATCGCTTAGAATTTGATTAAGTGAGGCATAAAAACTGTTTGAATTTAGAATTTTGTCTCTTTGATCTGAGGGATTTAAAATCAGCTCCTCATAGACAATCGAATTCTTGTCGAAGATAAATTTATTCTGAAGCTCTTTGATTTGGTTGACATAGGAAATCGAATCTGTCTGGTTCATTGCCAGAACTTCTTCGTAGCGTTTTGAGTAACGGTAGCGATCAAGGAGACGGGCTGAGTCTTGATATTTTTTCCGGGCAGTGCGGACTTTGTTAATTTCACTGAAAAAAGCCTCAAGATTGGCTAATTCATTATTCTGGATTTCGTTATTTTGATGAAAGACATAAGGGACTTTTTTAAGAGCTTCATCTCGGTCTTTAGTCAGCTCGGTTTCGGATTTCAGAATAGGAAAATCGAATGGAGCAATGATATCTTCTCGGGTAATATCATTGATTTTGTAAGTATATTCGCTGTAACGATTTTTAGGGAAAAGGAGCGCGGTTAGGATGACAATGATACAACCCCAGAAGATGGACCAAGCCCGTTTTCTTTTCCGGGATAACCGCGTATTCTGCTGTTCAGAGTGTTTGGTCGTCAGGAAACCAGGCTTTGCCAATCGGAGTATCTCCTTATTTTACCAGATTAGTGCTGCTGCTGCCCAGGTAAATCCCGAACCAAAGGCGGCCAGAACTACTTTGGAACCTTTTTTCAATTTTTTCTCTTCACAGGCATCTGCCAGGGCGAGGGGAATGGATGCGGCGGTTGTATTGCCGTATTTATGGATGTTGCTGTACACTTTTTCGGGTGGTAATTCCAATCTCTTGGTGATTGCTTCGGTGATGCGTAGGTTTGCCTGATGGGGCACGACAAGGTCTACGTCTTCTCTTGACCAGTTATTAGCCGTTAAGGCGGTAATGACGATTTCGGGAAATTTGATGATGGCGTGTTTGAAAACCTGGCGACCATTCATCCGAGGAAAATGACGCCCCTGTTCGAGCATCTCTTTGGATATACGAGGCATTTCATAACCGACCGGTGCATCCATCCATAATTCTTTAGCAAAACGACCGTCACCCGATAAATGAATTGATAGAATTTTGCTTTCATCAGTAGCGCGAGAGATGACAGCCGCACCGGCGCCGTCACCAAAAAGCACGGCTAAGTCACGCCCCGCTGTGGTTAGATTTAATCCGACCGATTGTACTTCTACTCCAACGAGCAGGATATTTTGGTATTGTCCGCTCTTAATGTACGAATCGGCAATAGATAGACCGTAAATGAATCCTGAACATTGAACCCGGATATCGAGAATCGGGATGTTGGGTATTTCCAGTAGTGCATGTAAAAAACTGCTTGTTCCAGGAAAGAGATGTTCGGGAGTTGTAGTGGCTACAATAATGTAATCAATATCATTTTTACTAATTCCGGCATTGCTGATAGCCTCCAAACAGGCCGGAAGTGCCAGTTCGGCAGCGCCGCAGGGTTGAGTAACAAATCGGCGTTCCTGGATTCCGGTTCGCTCGAGAATCCATTCATTGCTGGTATCCATCATCTTTTCCAGATCAAAATTAGTTACTACATTTTCCGGCACATGTTTACCAATTCCAGCGATTTTACTACAGAACATGGTCATCTCCTTCTAGTCATTATTTTAGACTATCAGAGTAGCAAATATCTTTGATGTTCAGTTGAATATCTATTTTGCCATTCCATTCATTTTCTTCAATTACAAAAGCCATATCCAGAGGGCGGTTGCTGATTAACAGATCATAAAAATTACCCAGTTTCCAGCCAATGGCTTTGATCACCATTTTGTTCTGGCTGACTTTAAATTTCAGGTGGTTTTCGCCAACAATCCGCGGCAACCCGGTAACGCTCAGGTTTCGTCCTACAAAAATTGGGCGCATATTGCCAGGACCAAAAGGAGCCATCTTGTGTAAAAACTCCATCGTCCTTGAATTAATCTCAGAAAATTGGATCTCACATTCAATTTGGAGTCTCGGATTCAACATTTCGTCAGTAATCTGCTGATTAGCCAGGACAATGATCCGATCTCTAAATGCAGGTAATTTTTCGTTTGAAATTGTCAACCCGGCTGCCATTTTATGTCCGCCGTAGTTATCCAGAAGATCGGCGCACGCGGTAAATGCTTTATAGAGATCGAAATCGGGAATACTGCGGGCTGAACCCTTACCGTAGCCGTTTTGAAAAGAGATCATGACTACCGGACGATTGTACATCTCTTTTAACTTCGAGGCGACGATTCCAATGACACCCTGGTGCCAATCTCTACTGGAGAGGACAAAAATCTTGTCTTTTTTAACGTTATGAATTGCATTTAACTGCAGAATGGCTTGGTCAATAGTATCTTTTTCAATATTCTGGCGAGTACGATTTTCCTGATCCAATAAGCTGGAGAGTTGCTGGGCTTCGTCCTGGTCAAATGAGGTCAATAGTTTAACTGCTCGAGTCGCCTCGCCAAGTCGTCCGGCAGCATTCAATCTGGGTGCCAATCCGAATACAATGTTGACGACATTTAACATCTTATTGGTAACACCGGCGGTTTTCAACAGGGAGTTGACACCAACTTTATTGGTGGTGATTAAATACTCGAGTCCTTTAGAGACGAGGATCCGGTTTTCGTCGAGGATTGGGACAATATCAGCTGCGGTTCCGATAGCCACCAGGTCGAGATGACGGTACAGTTTTTCCAGTGGAATATTGTTGCTCATTGAAAAAGCCTGCAGCATTTTGAATGCAACACCAGCACCACAAAGCTCCTTAAAGGGGTAAGTGTCATCTCCGCGCTTGGGATTTAAAATCGCATAGGCTTGTGGCAGGGCTTCGGCTGGTTCATGATGATCGGTTACAATCAGGTCAATGCCGTGGCTATTGGCATAATTGATTTCCTCAAAAGCGTTGATTCCGCAATCACAGGTAATAATCAGTTGCGCCTGCTGTTGGAGGGCGACATCAATTCCGTTTTTTGAAAGTCCGTAACCCTCTTTCTCTCGGTCGGGAATATAGTAGAAGGCATTTAGTCCAATTTCGTGTAAAAACAGATAGAGCAGGGAAGTTGCAGTAGTGCCGTCAACATCATAATCTCCGTAGATCATAACCTTTTCTTTATTGATTAAGGCTTTTTGAATTCGGTCAATTGCCTTATCCATGTCTTTTAAGAGAAAAGGATTGTAAAGATCGTCAATATTGGGATTAAAGAAATCATTTATTGCTTGAGGGGTTGTGAAATTGCGGTTATAAAGTACAGCTGAGATTGCCAGTGGCAGATCAGCCTCATGGGCTAATTTTTCCACCTGCCGGAGATTAATGCTTTTAAGTTCCCAGTTATATTTCATGACCTGTTACCACGAGAGGCAATGTTGAAGTTGGTCGATAAGCCGAATTCTGTTCCCCGCTGGTGCGGGACGGCAGCCATTTATCTATCCACGACCTTTCAGTCGGGATTAAGCGATCTACCCGAGAATTTGACGGAACGGGCCATTCCAATTCTCTGCTTGATCTTGCTCCAGGTGGGGTTTACCCGGCTCCCAACTTCGCAGTCGGGACGGTGCGCTCTTACTTTAATCCCGCTTACTTGCGGGACGCACCATTTCACCCTTATCCCGATTTGCATCGGGACGGTATCGTTTCTGTGGCACTTTCCTGCTTCCCGAAAGAATCGGAAAGATCCCGTGTTACGGGACACCTTGCCCTGCGGAGTTCGGACTTTCCTCTCCGATTGATATCGGAGCGACTGCCTGACCAACTTCAGTACATTTCCTCCTCTAAACTGCGACGAATCTCACTGTATTTTTCATCCCAGTATAACATCCGTCCGCAAAATTCACAACGTATCAAACTGTTTCCTGCTCGAATTTCCACGATTTTCTGGGGTGGCACAACTTTAGAACACCCACCACAGGAAACCTGACCTGCAATATATTCAATATTACCTCTTTTATCAACTTTTTCTTCAAACGTTTGTTGAACCGAGACCACCGCAATTCCGTCTTTTGCTTTGGCTATCCGTTCGTATTCGCGAATGTTGCGTAGTGAAAGATGGCTTAAGATTTTCTCCCGCTCACTCATCAGTTTAGCATAAGCTTCGTCGGTTTTCTGATTGGTCTTATTCAGTTGCTCCCGGCGATTTTTAATCTCCTCTAATTTTTCCTGAAGAGTCAGGTCATTATTTTTGATCGCAATTTTCAATTTTTCCATCTCTTCATTCAGTTCTAGAATTTTGTACTCTGCCCAGTCTATGTTTTGACGAACATTATCAATCTCGGAAGTCAGGGCATCATATTCTTTGTTGGAAGTTACCAGGTAGAGTTGGTCTTGATAGCGCTTAAGATGCTCTTTATCGTCTTCAATTTTTTCTTCCAGTCTTTTGATCTCTGATATAATCTCTTTCTCGCGATTGCGTTCATTGTGCAACTCATCTTCCAGGGATTGGATGTTTTTCTCCAGGGAGTTGACGATTTGAGGCAGATCGCCCTTTAATTCATCAATTTCCAATAACTGCTTGTCAATTTTTTGGAGTTTTACCAAATACTCAAGATCCTTGAACATTATCCCTCCGTTCGATTATAAATGAAAATTGCACCATTTTAGGTGCAATTCGTATCGTTGTATGTGTTGACTGAGATTTCTTTATTGTGTTCAAAACCTGGCCTTTCTGTGGGCGATATCCGATTTGAACGGATGACCTTCCCGATGTGAACGGGACGCTCTGACCAACTGAGCTAATCGCCCCTCCCGAGTGATTTTAAAAAGCATAAAAATTTATTTAAAGTTACCGACTAAATCAATACGATTGATAGTATGAATAAAAAAAAATTACTCTTTATTAAGCTTCGTTTTCTACGAACTAACTTGTTTTCCGCAATGTTCATAGAATTGGTCAGGAATCGGATAGTGGTTTGATTTCCTGAACCGGGTTGTAATAAAAAAGTGAAAAGAGATATAAATAGTGATAAAGCGGTGCATGGTGGCAACAAGGATTGCGATAAATATTGGTAGAAAAACCACTGATCGGCTAACGGGTAATGACCACATTATTCCGTTGGCGCCAGGAGTGGAACGAACCGATAAATAGAGTTAGAATTGGATAGATTAGAATTAGGGATTTGTCTACAATTGCAAGATGCAACTTTCCATCAAATTATAGGTGCTTTTAGTAGCAGCAGAAAGCCTCGGGTGAAAGATATTTCGATAAGATTATTAATCGCAAGATTGCTTAGTCCTCGGGAACCTTCGAGCAGCTGATTATTAGTCAAAGACCATTGCAGTCCAGTTGTGGTGATACCATAGGCTCGCGGAAAACCGAAGATCGAAACCGGATCACCGGGCTGGACTGCAAAAGTATATTTACCGGGTAATAAGGGGTAAATTTTGTAGGATGAAGAGTAGAGGATTATTCGAGTTTTGCGAACATATTTTTTTGCTACCTGGAGAGTAGCCAACGTCTGATCTAATCTTTTGCCGATAAATCCAATCAGAATCAGCTGCTGGTAACCGAGCCGAATAGCTTTGCGGATGGCTTTTTCGAGATCATTGTTCCGTTGGGATTTAAGTTTCCGGATCGGAATGTGCTGCCGTTGATAATATTCCAATACCTCCGGTTCGATCGAATCCAGATCGCCAAGAATCCAGTCGGGTTTAACGTTTTGCCGATAAGCGTAATTGGCACCGCCGTCAGCACAGATTATACATTTTGCATTGTCCAGGATATAATTGTACTTGTCTGGTGATGGATACTCTCCGTTACCGATCAAGACGCAATAAGTTTTTGAAGGGAAAAAGGGAATTGATGCGACCATCGAATTAAAATTTAAGTTGGCGAAATTATTTTCTCATAAACCGGAATTTTACGTTTCTGCATGCATTCCAGGAACTTTCTAGTGTCAATGGTAAAATTGTACTTTTTCATTTCCTGGGCGACAGCTTCTTCATATTCATGGGAATGGAAATATTTGATCAAATATTTTTCAAGAGGCAATATAAGATAGTCGGTATTCCAGATGAGAGTGCTGTTGGTAACCTGATTAATGATGCAATCGAAGTGCGCCGCCCAGGCGACAGTATGGAATTTATACTGGGAAAGAAGGTCGCGGTTGATTGACTGCAAAATTGCCTGGTTCCTGGGATTGGTGAAAATAAAATCCTTGGTGAACATAAATGCGGTGTGGTAGTAGTGGGGTTTGTTGATCATTCCTTCAAGATGCAAACGGCGAGTGAGAATAATCATAATCTGCAGCATCCGGTCGCCAATTCCCAGGCCGGGATAGGATTGTCCGGGCAGCTGCGGTCGAATTTCATCAAAGTTTCTCTTGGGATTTTGAAGGAGGAGCCACTCCACCTGTAAGAAATCCGGTGTTTTGTTGGGAAAATTCGGCAGGGTATGTTCCATGATCTGAATAGGCCCACGTTTGAGGACCATTTCGCAGACAGTATTCTCTTGACATGGTTTACCGGTAAAGACATAAAGGCGATGACTATGTGGGTCACATGTGTCAATTTCCACGTTCAGGTCTGTTAAACCCAGGCGTGCCAGGGCCTCAGTAAGGCCGAAGGCATTAATGGCATTTTTTAATCCTTGCTGACTAAAAAGTCCCATAAAGAAATTTGATTGCTGAGCAACTCTTCCGTCGGATACAAGGTCTTCCATTGATAAAAGACCATCGTCGGCACCTGCCTGGAGATCGGCCAGAGTCAGTTTTTTGGCGATTTTAATATACTGTTTGCGAAAGCGGTTATTCATGCTTAAAAATCAGCTATTAAGTTACTCAGGCTTGCTTAAGGTTCAACGAAAATTTTGAATCCAGTAGCATTTTCAAATCTGCCGATGATCGCTGCTTGTCGAATACTAAATTTATGCAGCTCTTGAATCAGCTCCTTTGCTGCTTCTTCGGGAACTGCTGCTAATAATCCACCGGAAGTCTGGGCATCGCATAATATGGTATGGTAGATTGGGGCAACTTGATCTTCCCAATAAATTCGGTCCTGCAAATAGTCCAGGTTTGCGTCTGTACCGCCGGGGATGATGTTTCTCCGTACCATTTCGATTGTCCGGGTAATAATTGGCACTTGTGAGGTGACAATGCGGGCGGAAACATTACCATCGGCCAGCATTTCGCATAGGTGTCCCAGCAGTCCAAAGCCGGTGACATCGGTACAGGCGTGAATCGGGAAATTTTTAAAAACCTCGGCAGCCCCGGAATTAAGTTCACTCATGATATCTGTGATTGTGATCCGGGTCGTCTCATCTAATAGTCCTCGTTTGAGAGCGGTCGTCAATATACCCAGACCAATTGGTTTTGTCAGGATCAAGGCATCACCTGCCTGAGCACCGATATTACGCCAGACTTTATCCGGATGAACGAGGCCAGTTACGGCCAAGCCGAATTTTGGTTCGTTGTCTTCGATCGTGTGACCTCCGATGATTGGAATGTCGGCTTCTTGAGCAATTTTTTGAGCACCTGCCAGAATTTGTTCTAGGACTTGCCGGGGCAGTCGTTTTTCGGGAAAGGCGACGATGTTTAAGGCAAAGATCGGTTTGCCACCCATAGCATAAATATCGCTAAGCGAATTGGCAGCAGCAATTCGGCCAAAATCAAAAGGATCATCTACAATTGGGGTAAAAAAATCAACAGTAGCTACCAGCGAGGTTTCATTATTTAAACGGTACACTGCCGCATCATCAGCAGTTTCGAATCCGACCTGAATCTTGTCCGATCGAACAGTCGGGATTTTTTTTAGAATTTGCTCCAGGTTTTGGGGTCGAATTTTACAGGCACAGCCGAGACCGTGGGTATAGTGAGTCAACCGAATATTATGGAGGTCTGAAGGAGTTGTTACTACCGATTGCTTTTGGGTTAACCGCCGGTATGCTTCGGCGATTTTCTGGACAGCGATACTGACTTCTTCGGGTGTTGTGGTGCGACCAACTGAGAAGCGAATGCTGCCCAAAATTCGCTCTTCGGACAAATTCATGGCTTTGAGTACATGAGAGGGTTCGGCGCTGTTGGCATGACAGGCAGCACCTGCCGAAGCAGCAATCTGCGGGAGTTCGGAAAGCAGGGTGTTAGCATCAATACCTGGGAAATAGACATTGACTGTGTTTAGCAAGCGTTTTTTGGGATGTCCGTTCAAACGGACTTCAGGGATCGCTTCGTGCAATTCTTGCCAGAGCTGGTCGCCGCGCGATTTCAGCTCCGAGATAATAGCAGTTTCGTTTTCATGAAATAATTGTGCTGCGGCTCCCAACCCGACAATTTCGAGGACATTTTCGGTTCCGGGGCGCAGTCCCGATTCATGCCCGGCGCCCTGAAACAGAGGCGCGATTTTTATGTCGGTTTTGATGAATAGTGCTCCAATTCCCTTGGGTGCATTCATTTTATGACCGGCGATTGAAAGCAGATCAACCTCGAGATTTTGGAGATCCATAGCTATTTTGCCCATCGCCTGAGCAGCATCGGAATGAACCAGAATTTTCTGCCGATGCGCAATTCGGGTAATTTCTTGAAGCGGTTGGATTGTCCCTACTTCATTATTGGCCAGCATTATTGTAATCAGAAAGGTATCTGGACGGATTGCCGCTTGGACAGTATCGGGATTGACTAAACCATATTCATCAACTGGTAGAAAAGTAACCTCGTAGCCTTTTGTAAGGAGATAACGACAGACTTCTAATACTGCCGGGTGTTCGATTGCCGAGGTTATAATATGTCCTTGAGGATGTAACTCAGCGATGCCTTTGATCGCCAGGTTGTTCGATTCGCTGCCGCCGCTGGTGAAGATGATTTCATCGGGAGAGCAGTTTAATAAAGTTGCCACCTGGTTACGCGCCTGAGTAATAGCGTTTTTTGCCTCCTGCCCGTAAGCATGATTGCTGGAAGGATTACCGTAGTGATTTTTAAGATAAGGTATCATCGCGTTGATTACTTCCGGGAGTAATGGAGTGCTGGCATTATGATCGAGATAAATGGATTTTTGGTTCATTGTTAGGAATTTATTTATAATCAATTAATAGGCTCAGATCAGCGCTTGTGACCGAATGAGTCAAGGCTCCGACCGAGATCACGTCTACTCCGCTTTCGGCATAATCACGTACATTCTCCATTGAGATGTTGCCCGATGCTTCGAATAAAATGTTATTGTAAAGATGAATTTGCTTTGTTTTACTGATTAGTTCAGGAATTTGATCCGGAGTAAAATGATCAAACATAATCACGAAGGGAAAGGGGGCTGTAATTTTGCGCAGATAGGAAAGGGTGCGCATAAATTCTGCGGCGTTAGTGACCTCGATTTCGATGAATTTAAGATAAGGATATGTGGCAATGATATCACTGATAGCCTGCTTGAAAAGGTTTTGATTTTTGGATTGATGCAGAATGGCAAGATGATTCTCCTTCAGGATTGCGGCATCATGCAGTCCTAAACGATGGGTTAAACCACCACCACACTGAACAGCCCGCTTGTCCGGCAAGCCCCAGAGAGTTTTGCGAGTAGCGGTAATGAAGGCAGATGTTCCGGAAATTTGGTCAACATAAGTGCGCGTCATAGAGGCAATCCCACAAAGTCGCTGGAGAATATTGAGAATTGTCCGCTCCAGGGATAAGATCAGAGTGGCTGAACCGTCGATATTAAGCAGAGTATCACCGGTATTAATGGCATCTCCGCTATTATATTTAGTGCTGCATTTGATGTTTTTAGTATCAAGGAAGAAAATCGTCTCTTCCATTCCGGCTATGATAGCGGGTGATTTTGCGATTATCTGAGCTTTTAAATTGGTTTTATAGGTTTCCTGAGGAGTTAAAGATACATCACCTTGTCCAAGATCTTCATTAAGCATTCGGGAGAAGAGAGCCACAACGGCTTCACGATAGGGAGGCTTTTGCAGGTCTAACTCCTCGATTGCATTAAAGGCGTTTTGGATTACGGTACTACGGCTGTCGGATTTCATAGGCATTTATTAATCAATTCCGGTTTTATACTCCATTGCTATTTCCGGAATCGGGGCGCGGTGAAGGAAATTCATCTAATATTTCGGATTTCTTTTTATCCAAATATTCGTCAATGAGGCCCGAGATGCCCCTCATTGATTCCAATTCTTTAATGCGCGATTCCAATTTTTCCTGCTGTTTGATGACGAAGCGAATTGCCTCGGCTATTGGGTCGGGTAATTTTCCATGTTCCAGATCGTTTACATCCTTGAGTGAGTAACCGATACCAATTCGCCCGGGCACGCCAATGACGGTTGCTCCAGCCGGTACATCCCGAATGACAACGCTGCCAGCGCCGATGCGGGCATTATCGCCCACATGGATTGCACCGAGCACAATCGCCGTGGCCCCAATCTCGACGCCATTGCCTATGGTCGGATGTCGTTTTTTCTTTTCTTTTGAGGTCCCTCCCAGCAGTACGCCATGGTACATCAGAACGTTATCGCCGATTTCGGATGTCTCACCAATCACGACACCCATCCCGTGATCAATGAAAAAGCGGTGGCCAATTTTTGCGCCGGGGTGAATTTCGATACCGGTCAGAAAACGACTGATATGTGAGATCAGCCGACCCAGGAAGTACCATTGCTTTGTCCATAAGAAATGGGCTACCCGATGCATCCAGATGGCATGTAATCCAGGATAACAAAGCAGGACTTCGATGTGGCTCCGGGCAGCCGGATCTTTAGCAAATGCTGTCTTGATATCTTCACGAATTCTATTCAACATTTTGTTATTTACCTTAAATGGATTTGGTTAATATCATGATAAAATCTGATCAATCCAAACGACGGATGTTGATCTTACCCCAGATTCCCATCCGATCGTTTTTAATAATGGCTATTCCCTTTACTGCTTTTATTTTTTTAGCGAAATTCAGACCCTTCTGAATGTCTGCAATGGTCTGGATCAAATTTCCTACGGCAGTAGCAACTGCATCAGCAATCGCCGTTGATTTCGAGAGGATTACGACCGCATCGGCTTTGCCAAAACTAAGCGAATGACCAACAGTTCCAGAAGAGGTGCAGATTCCCAGGGGTGTTTCATCGGCTTCAATTTCAAGCGCCAATCGGTTTGAAAGAGGTGACGAACCGGCATATATTCCGACAGTTCGTTTTTTACTGCTCTTGAGAAAAATGTCGCCTCCGTTTTCGATGATGATCTGGCTGGAATAGTCGAGCAGGTCTTTACCGACTTGTTCGGCTATTGCCCCGGCGACTGCAGCGAATGGTCCCACTCCGGCAACTGCCGCCGCCGCGGTCATTTCCCTGATTATTGATGGTGCAGCAGGGTTCTCCGGATAAGGTTCGAGTGTGGTTTGAAATTCGGGATTCATTGCAATATAATCCTGTAGCTGATTCCGATATTTGTGAATTGATTGCCGAGCTTTGGCAGCAAGATCATGCTCGGCGCCAATATATAGATCGGTTTCTGAGACCCCAACCTGGAAGCCGATTAAGTCATTACTTCTAGTCCAATCCCGGTAGAATCGCTGTTCGTACATCTAAAAATGGACCTCCATTGCCTGGTACGGACAAGCCTTAACGCAAAGCTCGCAGACGACGCATTTTTCATTTAAAAATTGAACCCGGTTCGTTTTAGCGTCCATTAGCAGAGCATTAGTGGGGCAGATGGGGATACAGACTCCACAATCAGTACATTTTTCTTCATCCCGCACGACATCCTGGGATAAGGATTGAATTTCAATGCCAATCTGCTTGAGATACTCGATGCCCTGTTTATAATTGGAGTTTTTACCACTTAGTTCGAGCACTAAAATCCCCTCTACTCTTGGAGTGATAGAGGCTTTGAGGATGTTAAAGGTCAGATCGTATTCTTTTACCAGCTGACATAAAATTGGTTGATCAACAAGACCAAAGGGGAAGTGGAGAACAATTCTTTTTGAAATCATATTAAAACCTCATTGTGTTAGATAGCGGGTGTTGATTTAGATTGCATGACGGATTTCACATCTCAGTTGATTTTTATATCATAGTAGGTCTTTCAATCAGGGGTTTGTATTTGATGCCAGAATCCGGTCCCGGAATACAGGCAACCGGTTCGGTCAGTAAAAACTCGCCTTTGCTGATCATATTCTTCAGGAGATTAGCTATTTCGAGAGCCTTGCGGTAGCTGGAGATGTTGCCGGTGGGAATCTCTCTGTCCATTAAAGTTATTTTACCGCTTTTAAGCTGTTTATAATTTACCTGACCTAAACTACCGGGAATTGCCTGGGGATATGCTTCGCCAAAATCTATGACTTGAGCCCAGATGTCTTCATCCTTTACGGCGGTATAACTGCATATTTCCTCATTTAGGATGGGAATTGGAATCCCAATCCCGACGGCCATGGAAGCACCATAGCCGATAAAACTGACGCCTTTAAGCCATTCGGCGCTCATCTGCTTCAGGTCACCCATCACCGCCAGGGTTCCGGCAGGCGATAAGGGAACGTCATTGGCGCCCCTTTTAACATTGGGATTATGTTGGGTACCATGCCAAACTACGTAGCCAATGCCTCCCCCAAGAAAAATTTTCGTGCCAATTCCAATTGTTTTATAGAGAGGATCATTGAGCAGTGGCGAAAGCTGTCCAGCGCTGCAGAAATTGGCATTTTTTAAATTGGGTTTGAGAATGCCCATGTAGGTATAAATCATTTTATCCGATAGATTTACGGCAACGTTGTAATTCTGATAACTGTTGCGCGGATTGAAGAGGACGGCATCGTTCATATCCCGCAGGTTGATTAAAGTTTCCAATTTTTTACGCGGGTAGCAATCGGTGCCATAAGCCTCGGCTCGCAGCTGAACGTCTTTACCAGCAACAAGATCTTCAATAACATGACCACCGCCATATCTGAATTCTCCGGGATAGAGTTTATTCCGTGGATCATCATCCGGTAATGCAGTAGCGCCCAAATAGAGGTCTACCGCAGCCAAGCCGGTATAAGCGGGAACATCGTTGAGGTAAGCTATACCTCCACCAATTTTGGTTTTAGGTTTGGTATGGCCAACATTAAAATAGGCGCTGGAGGAGCACATTGGACCAAATGTTCCGGTAGTAACGACATCCACTTCCTGAGCTGCTTTGGAGAGTCCCTTTTTCTCTACAATTGAAATAATTTCCTCGGCTGTAACAATTACCGCTTTGCCCTTTTTGATTTTTTCATTTATTTGTTGGATAGTTTTTGCCATTTAATCCGATCTCCTCTATTAGTTCTGTTGAAATAACCAGGTAGTTAAGTACCTTTCGCCGGTGTCGGGAAATATAGCGACAATTAATTTATCTCGATTTCCAGCTCGTTTAGCGATTTCCACAGCTGCCCAGGCAGCAGCTCCGGAAGAGATGCCGACCAAAATACCTTCCTGCTTGGCGAGCCGACGGGCCATATTACCGGCATCATCATTGTTGACAGTGACGACTTCGTCAATAATTTCACGGTTTAAAACCTCCGGAACGAAACCGGCTCCAATGCCTTGAATTTTGTGGAGACCAGGATTACCTCCGGAGAGAACCGGAGAATCAGCCGGTTCTACAGCGACTGCCATGACCGCTGGTTTTCTTTTTTTTAGTACTTCGGCTACGCCGGTAATTGTGCCACCGGTGCCAACGCCGCTGACAAAAATATCAATTTTTCCTTTGGTATCTTCCCAGATTTCGATTGCCGTGGTTTTCCGATGAATTTCCGGGTTAGCAGGATTTTTAAACTGCTGGGGCATGAACGAATTCGATGTTTGACTGAGAATTTCTTCGGCCTTCTTGATTGCCCCGGTCATTCCTTCCTGACCCGGGGTTAAAACCAGTTCGGCACCGAAGGCGGTCAGCAGCTGTCGGCGCTCCTGAGACATTGTATCAGGCATCGTCAGAATCAAGTGATAGCCGCGGGAGGCGCAGGTAAATGCCAGTCCGATTCCCGTATTGCCGCTGGTGGGTTCGACAATTACGGTGTCTTTATTAATCAGTCCACGCTTTTCGGCATCCTGAATCAAAGCTACACCGAGGCGATCCTTAACACTCCCGCACGGATTAAATGACTCCAACTTTGCGGCTACTCTAATTCCATTTTCGCGGTTGATGTTTTTGAGGTAGACGAGGGGTGTCCGACCAATTAGTTGGGTAATATCCCGGGCGATTTTTGCCATTAATTACTCTTTTCCGCTATAGTCTAAATACTGTACATAAGGGCGCATTTTTCTTTATGCATGTAGAGCATATCTTCCAGCGTTTTTGATTCGAGTGTTTGGATTATTTCGTCACTTAGAATTTTCCAGATATCCCGGGCGACACATTGCTCGATGCGGTGGCAAACAGTGGGAGAATCAAGACACTCTACCGGTGAGATTGAACCTTCAAGGGATTGAATTATCGTCCGGATCGAGATTCCGGAAGGTGGTTTTGCCAGAGTGTAGCCGCCATGGGAGCCACGGCTGGCATTAACCAGCCCGGCGGCTTTCAGGGAAGGGATGAGCTGTTCCAGATAACCGGTTGAAATCTCCTCTTTTTGGGCGATCTCTTTGAGCAGAATTGGACCGTTATTATAGTGGAGTGCTAGCTGCAGCATTAATCTCGTTCCATATCTTCCTTTAGTAGACAGTCGAAACATAGTTAATCCCCGCTTATATTGATCATCCTAATTTTTTTATAAACTTACTAATCTGAGTATTTTGGTAGGAAATTTAGCTGAGTGGGTTGGTCTTGTCAAGTAGAAAATATGAACTGCAGAATGTGCGGTTGCTATCGAATTTTACCAAGCCCAGTCCGCCATCCATAACGATGGAGATTGATTTTAGAATTTTTTTCAAAGATTATACCCTCGGCTTCGAGTAATTGTTTTTGGACCTCTGTAGAGAAGGGGTCGGAACGAATGCTGATTTCGCCTTTAGCATTTACAACTCGGTGCCAGGGAACGTGACTATTAGCCGGCAATGCGTGCATCGCATAACCCACTTGGCGAGCATGTCTACCTAAATCAGCCAGGCGTGCGATTTGACCATAGGTAGCAACTTTGCCGGCGGGAATGCGCTGCGCAATGGCATAGATCCGCCGATAAATTGGGGAAGTCATTGACTATTTGATCAGCAGCATTTTTCGGGTTTGACTATGTGAGCCAGCCATTAGCCGGGCAAAATAAATACCACCCGGCAGGTGCTCTGCGTGAAAGGTTATTGTATAGTAGCCTGCTGGTTTAACACTATTTACTAAAACCGAGACTTCACGGCCAGCAATATCGTAGACGATCAAACTAATACGAGTAGTCGTGGACAATGTAAAGGAAATATTAGTGTTGGGGTTAAATGGATTGGGGTAGTTTGGGAAAAGAGTTATTTTTGTTGGAACAGAATTAGGGGAATAATTACTCCAGGAAGGATTGGAATTAGCAGCCCCTTTTGTTGGACTATTAAAATAGCACCAGTTGCCGACTCCGTCAGGATAGCGTCCCTCGCTGTGATCTGGCTGCTGGGGTCCGAAGTCAAAAAAGTCCAGCCCGGTAGTACTGTCAGCGGCGCTGAGTATGATAACATCATCTCCCTCAGATGAAAAACCAAAGCCCAGGGCATCCTCATAAATTACCAGATAATTACCGGGTTGCAGGATAGTATTTGCCGGAAACTTCCATTTGGTATTTTTCCCCCTTTGATCGGACAGATAGCACCCGGAGAGATCAAAGACGGTTGTGCCGCGATTATAGATTTCAACCCAATCGTCGGGACCGCCAAAAGCACTGGTGGATTGAAATTCATTGATGCAGACGCTGGAGAACAGGGGGCTGGTTTCGTTGCTGGCTCCGGG
>CAZJIU010000007.1:39247-49735 GCA_964546145.1 uncultured bacterium | reverse complement strand
TCTTTAGCATATAACTATAAAGTTGAAGGCAAATTGGATGACTATAATAAACTGAAAGATTTTGTGCTTCGACTACCATTTAATAATGAGTTTAAAAGTTCGCTAGTAAACTTGGATTTTAGGGATAATCAAGGAAATGAAAAATAACGTGTGGTAACACGCGGTCATATGCAATGCGGGGCTAGGTTGTAAATTGAACATGATTACATTTAATAAACATATTAGCGATTTGATAGGTAAGTGCATTGAAACCCGCACTGCGCATAACGCCAACCGTTGTGGGTAATTGGGACCTGGCTTCTGAGGCTTTGAACGCATTGTATCTCACAAGTAGCCCCTATGAATTCCATTAGACCCAAACCTGGGGCGGAAGATGCAAATTCGCGAAGTGATCGATGAGTACGATTGATTGCACTGAGGAAGATCCCTTGGAGGAAAATGAGCGTGCGCGCTCTAACTTCGTTCGCAATCTTGTACAGCGTACCAGTGAAATCATTGATGCGTCTAGTGAGTACTTGGTCACCCCTCCCAAGCGAATAGTGCAATTTTGGAACGACTTCGGCCAAATGCCGGACGACGTTAAGGAATGCATTGAATCATGGAAGAAGCTCAAGGAACAGAGGTTCGAATTGCTTCTCTTCGACACGTGCCAAGCTAGACAGTTCATTCGCAACGGATTGGGAGCGCGCTACGAGAGGGCCTTTGACTGGTGCTATCATCCTGCCATGCAGTCAGACTACTTTCGGCTCTGCTACATCCTCAAAGAAGGGGGCTGCTACGTAGATGCTGATGATGTCTACCATGGGGTCGAAGTTGAACACCTCTTCAGTGATGGGCGGCTTAAGATTCAGCCACTATGCTACGATATCTCAACCGGCGAAATGGTTTCACCTACTATTTTCACCAGTCCAGGGGCAAACGATTTGAGCTGGATCTTCTACTTTAACAACAACCCATTGATCGCAATTCCTGGCCATCCCGTCGTCGATCGTGCGCTAGCGAACGCCACCATCTCCCTTGAGCGAAACTCGCAAGACAAATTGCCGGAAGTCCAGTCAACAACAGGTCCTGGGAACCTCACCAAATCTCTATTCGAGATCGCCAACGATACAGATGAAATAGAGGGGGCGTTGCTTGTACTACGCAGTTGGGAGCATATCGCCACAACCCGATGGCCACTCAGCTACCGAGATGACGAGAGAAACTGGAGACTCTCGAATCAGCGAGCTTATGTGGGCTTTGGGCAGACAAGCGTCGTAGTGGAAGAGTGAATCCGTCTCGTCCCTTGCTGGCGCCATTGAAGTCCGTTTTTCGCTTTGGGATAAAGGCTCGGCGTTTCCTACCGAAAAAAAGGTGTCGGGCATTCGGAATCCTACACCAAGAGGGGCAGCCCAGTATAGAAAGGATATATGTTATAAATTTAGATCGCCAGCCGGAGCGCTGGGCTGAGATGCTCCGAGAGCTTGGGCACGTCGTGGACGCAGCAGGCATTGAGCTTGCAGACTTTACCCAGCGCTGCTCCGCGGTTGATGCGATCGATATCGCAGAGCTTTGCCCAGACAGTTCAGAAGTCGAACCTTTCTATACTCTTGAGGATCAGCTCTTTGTAGAGCCGCAGCCAAATGCATTGCCGGAGCGACTGGAGTTGCGCCACCCGATTCCAATGACCATGCCAGAGGTTGCTGTCGCGCTTTCCCACATCAGTGTATGGCGACAAATAGCAGTGGGTGACCGAGAATACGCGCTGGTTTTGGAGGACGACGTTTGGTTCCAAAGCGGATTCGCTCGAAATCTAGAACAGGCGTGGGAAGAGCTCTCGGCTAACGGTGGAGCCGAGGAGCACTTCGACATCCTATACCTATCGTACAAGGAAGTTAAGTACGGAGCTCAAAAGACATTCATCTCGCCTAACCTTTTCTGTCCGGTTCGCGGGCTCTGGTACATGTCTGGATACATTCTTTCTCGGGAAGGAGCTAGGAGGCTTCTTCGACGCTTGCCATGTCGTGGACCTGTGGATCTATGGATCAACCACCAGTTCGAGGAACTAACCGTGCGAGCAACCCGTCGGTCAATAATAGCGCAGCGCCTTGACGGTGATTCAACAAACTCCTACTCCATACTCCCTATACTGAACAGGATCGGGGTCATTGAAAGTGAGGGGGCGTCCCTCTTCCAGATTCGCCCAACAGAAAGGCCCGTGTTCGTATTTGGTCCAGAGGGCTCAGGTCTCTCATCAGTTGCTATGGCTATTTCCATGCTTGGATATAGGTGCTGCAGTGATCTCAAGGAGTTGCCAGAATGTGAGTATGATAAGCTCCTCTCGGGGAGGACAGACCGAGTATTTGACGCATACGTTAACATCGGATCGCTAGCTGATAAGATTCGGGAACTAAGACAACTCTACCCCTGTGCCAAGTTCATAGCAACATCGAGTCAGAGCAGCAATGCCAATGAAACCACAGCACGTATAGATGGAATGGCCAGATTCGACGCTGTCATTCACTTGCACGAAGACAATAAGTGGCGAGTTTTATGTGAGCATCTTAGGTGTGCGCCACCTGTCTGTTCATTCCCAAAGATTGCAGATCTTGGGCAAAGACGGGTTGTTGGTTTGCCCCCAACTGCTAATAGTGGGGTTGCCAAGAAGACTCCGAAGCGTGACAATTCACCTTGGATTATAGAACCACGCCGTGGTTGGGTAGGTATCCTGACAGCAGCCGCTATTAAGGGGGAAGATGCATGCAGGACCTCAGTTGCATTCAGGGATTCTTTCGATGGCATTGACCCAACACGCTGGGTGCTTAGAGACGATACTTTCCCGGGCAACTTGGCGCTATTTAGGCCCGAGAATGTCGAGTTTTCTGTCGGTGGGGGAGCTGCGCTGATTGTAAGGAAGGAGTCCCTTGGCGTTCGGGAATATAGCGCTGCATCGATTTCTAGTTGCAGCAGGTATTTGTTTGGTAGGTTTGAGGCCGTGATGCAGGCTACGGACGTGCCTGGAGTCGTCACTGGGTTCTTCCTGCATCGCAATTCGCCGCGGCAAGAAATCGATGTCGAGATTGCTGGAAAACGTTCGGACTGTCTCGTGGTGAATGTCTTTTATAACCCGGGCGATGAGGGGGCTAGATTCGACTACGGCTACCGAGGAGCACCAAGCTACGTCGAACTCGGGTTTGACTCCTCGAGATCCGCACACCGTTTCGCAATTGAATGGGAACCTAGAGAGATAAGATGGTTAGTAGACGACCGGATTGTGCACAGGCGCGCCAACTGGGACCCCACACCGATCCCGCATCTTCCCCTAATCCTCCACGTAAACTCGTGGCCATCTAGATCTAGGGAACTTGCGGGCCGGCTAAAGGAACAGAGGTTACCAACTACCTGCGTTCTGGAATCGATAGCGGTAGATGCGAACAAACTGTTATGTTGACGGGTGATATTTAGAAATGATAAGAAGCAATGGGACAAGGAAGCCAGGACCCAACAACCCACAACAGCGGCAGGGATGCCATTCTTACAAACGGCACCCATGCCGCAACCCGTTGTAGTTGAATTATTAGCCCATAATTACCAGTACTTCGTTATCTGCTTCCATTATATTCAAGGTGATAAGATTGCCCTCGATTTTATGATTATTGATGACAATTTCTTTGACGCCCTTCTGAACACCGTTTTTATTTTTAATTGTAATAATAAAATTTTTCTGTCTGAAGCGGCGGGTAATCTTAATTTCTTGCCAATCTGCTGGAATACAGGGATCAATCCGCAGTCCACTGTAGTCTGGCTGAATACCAAGGATATACTGAGTGGCAGCATAATAAGACCAGGCAGCAGCACCGGTCAGCCAGGGCAGACGGGAAGCCCCGCAGCGCGGGCTATACTTACTATTAGTAAATTGGCAGTAAACGTAAGGCTCGATCTGGCGGATTTCGGCTTTTGTATTATAGGCAGCGGGCATGAAAGCACGGTAATACTGATAGGCTTGATTGCCGTTTCCTAACATTGTTTCCGCAATAATCGCCCAGCCCTGAGTATGGGAAAAGACCGAGGCGTTCTCCTTCATCCCTTGATTAAATAGCGGCGCTTTGACAATACGGGGGTCGGTTTTTGCATAAGGTGGATCAACAATAATGAGACCATGCTCCGTCGCTAACCGATTTCTTACTGCTTGCATTGCAGATTTTGCACGGGCTGGAGAGGCATGACCGCTGATTACTGACCAGGATTGGGGATTCAACCAGAGGCTGCCTTCTTCATTATTCTTGGATCCATATTGCAGACCATCATAGCGATAGGCACGCAGGAACCATTCGCCGTCCCAGGCATATTTTTGCAGGTTCTTATCCAGGCTTTGTAACTGTTCGTCAGCCCATTCCACTTCTGCTGGACGATTCAACATCTCGCAAATTTCGCGGTAAGTTTTAAGAGCATAGCGAAGTTGAAAAGCGACAAAGACGGTTTCGCCGTGCTGACCGAGTTCGAGACAATCGTTCCAGTCGGCGTATAATCCGCAGGGCAGTCCATGGGCGCCGCTGCGTTCCAGATTAAATTCGATTGCTCGTTTTAAATGACCAAGAACAGTATCTTTACCCTTGTCAGCATAGGGAAGTACCTTATCGAAAAATTCAATATCGCCGGTCTCCTTGACATAAGCCGGGATGGTATTAAAAAGCCACATACAATCATCCGAGCGATAATCTTTCTCCTTGGGAGGGACTTCCTGACCGGGTGTATGGGCGAAAGGTTTAACCACCGGCATTGCGCCGCCGGTTGCGACCTGACCGGTAATCATCAGCTCTAGACGTTTACCTGCTTCTTCGGGGATTAAATGTAAGACACCTAGTAAATCCTGTACCGTATCCCGATATCCTAAACCGTCTCTTTCGCCGCTGTAAACCAGGCTGGCTGCTCGTGACCAGCTGTAAGTTATCAGGCAATTAAACGGACTCCAGACATTGGTCATGCTGTTGAATTCGGCATCCGGTGTCGTTACAAGCATTCCTTCGAGACGAGAATGCCAGTAATGCTTCAACTTGACAAATTCCTGTTCAACTTGATCCAGATTGCGGAACTCTTGGGCAATCTTTTTACCTTCTATGGCGGCTTTTCCAATACCCATAAAAACTGCCAGCTCTTTTGATTCGCCGGCTGCCAAATCAACATCTATTTGTAAAACACCACAGCCGTTATCGCCAACTGCCAGAGAGTTGGTACACTCACCTTTTTCCACTACTTCGGGATTATGATAGGAGCGATATTTACCTAAGAAAATGTCCCGATCCGTATCGTAGCCACTAATCTCGGCACCGATGATTCCTAAAAAAGTATGCCGATTAGCATCATGATTCTGAAAACCGCCGCTACTATCCGGGAGCTGCACGTTGATGCCGTGATCTATGATATTATCAACAACATCCATGAGGAGAATAAACTGGGTATATTGCAGGTTAATAAAATCCTGCCACAAGTGCCAGTTGTTGGCATATTCGACAAAAGTAAAAATCCGCAAGTGTCGTTTGCCCTGATCCTGATTGATAATTTTCAGTCGCCAGAATTCGAAATGCCGATTTAGGGGGACGAAGTAAGTAGTCTCGCATTTGATTTGATCATAAAGGGATTCGATAATTGTATAAGCCGTGCCATGGCGGCAGATTGTTTGATATTGATCCAGCGGTTTTCCCACCGGCTGCCAGGCAGCTGACCAATAATCTTTTTTATCCCGGTCATGAAGATAAAAATATCGTCCCGGCTGGTCCATTGGTATTGCATTGAAGCGCAGTCGCATAAAACGTCCCTGCGCGGCGGAATGGAAAAAGCTGTAGCCGCCGGCATTATTGGTAATGATTGCACCATATTCGGTCGAGCCGAGATAATTGCTCCATGAACGCGGCGTATCCGGTCGCTCAATGACGTACTCTCTGTTTTCATCATCAAAATAACCAAATTGCATGAAAGAATCCTCCGCTAAGTTTGCCCATAGTCTGGCAATTAAAATCTAAAATACTTCTGAATTTTCCTTGATATAATTAATTAACTCATCAACCTGGGTAAAGGCGATTGCTGTGTAGGTATCGGCTGCGCCATAGTAAATCGCAATGCGACCGCTGTCGGCATCATAGAGATTGGCACAGGGAAAGACCACATTAGGAACAAAACCAGTTGTCTCATATAGCTTTTCCGGGGTCAGGAGATAATCACGGGTTCGATAAAGAACCTTACCGGGATTATCCAGATCCAGAATAACGGCGCCGAAACTATAAACGAAGCCGTTACAGGTTGTCGAAACGCCGTGGTAGAACAGCAGCCAGCCTGCCGTCGTCTCGATGGGAATTGGACCGGCACCGATTTTAGTACCCTGCCACCAGCCTTGGCCGCCTTTGCCCATTACATATTGATGTTTGCCCCAGTGAATCAGATCGGGACTTTCACTTATAAAAATATCACCGAATGGAGTGTGACCGCTGTCGCTGGGACGGCTTAGCAGCAGGTACTTCCCATGCACTTTGCGTGGAAATAAGACACCGTTGCGATTGAATGGCATCAGTGGATTTGGCATTCTGGTAAAAGTCTTGAAATCTTTAGTTTTGCCTAATCCGATTGAGGCGCCATGCATATCGTCGCACCAGACGATATAAAAGGTGTCGTCAATTTTCACCAGTCGCGGGTCGTAACTGTAACTAGTCGGATTCGGATTGCCGTTTTCGTCGCGCCAATCAATTGGATCCGGACCAATTTCCCATTTAAAGCCGTCACTACTGTGACCGGCAAAAAGAGTTGCCCGCCCGTTGCGCTGATCGGCACGGAATATGCCGACAAACTTTTTATTGCAATGTAAAACAGCGCTGTTGAAAATTCGGGCAGCTTTGGGAATTGGATTCCAATTTATAATCGGATTTAGGCTGTATCGCCAGAGAACATCAGTACATCCTTCCGGTCGGTTTTCCCAGGGAAGGTTTGGCAAGGGCTCTCCAATGATTGTTTGCACTGCAAGATTTCCTTTCGATTTTTCAATAGCTATTTATCTGTAACTTCTTTACCTTCTTCCTTGCGCCTTTCAGCCAGCTCCGCCCCGATTTCCGCTACTCGTTTATCGGATAAGGGGTAAAAGTAGACTATTATTATAGCTAATATACCAAAGGCGGCTGGAATCACACTGAAAAGTGAAATCAAACCATGCAGACTCGCCGCCGATTGGGCTTGATTGGGTTGAAATCCTAACTGAGACATAAGACTGAGGGAGACAAATGCACCGAATGCCCAGCCAAATTTCTGGGACATTGTGGAGGCGGAAAATACCAGACCGGTTGTCCTACGACCGCGTTTCCATTCGGCATAATCGGCAGTATCGGCATACATCGCCCAAATCAGCACACTTAATGGTCCGCCGGTTATCGAGCCGGTAATCTGAAAGAGGAAAATCAAAGCTATCTGGTTTGGCTTAAGAAGGTAAAATGCAGCGGTACTCATTATGGCAATGATAAAAATGAAAATAAAGGCGCGCTTCTTACCGATTATTTTGGCAATCCAGCCGACTAAAATTACTCCGACTAATGACGCAATTTGCCCCACGACATTAAAAGCCGATACCAGAGTTACGAAACTATATATTTTGGTTTTTACAAACGGTAGCGAGACTTCTCGTTCGCCGACTACATATTTAAAATAGTGAGCGGTTACGCTGCTTCGTACTGCTACGAACAGGATAAAGGTAATCGTTGTCGCCAGCAAAATTAGCCAGGGCTTGTTGGTTAATAATTCGTATAAATCTTGCTTTACTGATGATTTCTGGGTTTTGGGCGGCTGAACCCGCTCTCGGGTTCCGGTAAAAGTAACCAGGAAAAAAAGCACCGCGGCAATTCCGTAAACCATGAATGATAATTGCCAACCGTGGGCGTCGTTCCCTCTGCCCAGAGCCTTAGTCATTGGCAATAAGGTAGCAGAGACAATAATCCCGGCTGCATAGGCGAAAATAAATTTTACGGAAGCCACAACCGTACGTTCATTTGAGTTGGCGGAGATAACTCCCAGCAGTGCAGTGTAAGGAATATTAATTGCCGTATATAACATCATGATCAAAACAAAAGTAACATAGGCCCAAATCACCTTACCCGTCAGCCCGAAGTCGGGGACGGTGAAAGTCAATACTCCAACAACGGCAAAAGGCACACATATCCAGAGCAAATAGGGGCGAAATTTTCCCCAACGGGTATTGGTGCGGTCGGCAATAATACCCATTAGCGGATCATTGACCCCATCCCAGACTCGACTTATCAGAAACATGGTTGCCGCTGCACCCGCCGGAATTACGAAGATATCAGTGTAGAAATAAGTGAGGTACAGCATAAAAGTCTGCCAGTATAGTACTGACGCCAGATCCCCGAATCCGTAACAGATTTTTTCCTTCCAAGGTAATTTTTGATTGACCGTATCCATTATCCCACTCCTTCCTCTACTGATTCCTCTGTTTAGCTCAAAATATTAGATACTATCCTGCAGACATTTGCATCACGATAGATCATTGTTTTTTATAATTGGTGAAGAAAGGTATTCTAGTATTTTTGGGTTTTCGGATAACGAGTGATTACAGCCTTCAACAGAGCTTATCTTATTCATCCAGACAATCCAAGAAGTATTTTTCTGGTCAGAAATGCAGGATCAAGTCGGGCGCTAATCTTCATGACGTTATAGTATAATCACTTATGGCAGGATTTACAAGTCCTATATTCTCTACTATATACATGTTTGTTTTGTCTAATTTGCAGAAGTAAATTTCCGCTGTGTAAACCTAAGGCTATTAATAAATTTTAAGGTATCCATCCAGTGCGATCAGCAATCAAATCCTTCTTGAGAAATTACTGGGTCTTAGCGATTCTCGTCTTAATAAAGTTTTTTCTGCAATATTCTCTGGTAAATCCGGTTTACGAGTTACAGCGGGACGAATATTTACATCTGGATCAGGCATTTCATTTAGCCGCCGGATATATTTCTGTACCGCCTTTTACATCCTGGATTTCGAGAATTATCTATTTATTAGGCGGAGGAGTCTTTTGGATCCGGTTCTTCCCGGCACTTTTTGGAGCAATGACCATAATTACTGCCTGGCTGATAGTGGCAGAATTGGACGGCAGACTCTGGGCAAAAATTCTCACCTCGAGTTCCCTTATTTTTTCAATTCTAATGAGAGTAAATGTTTTATATCAACCAAACTCCTTCGATTTTCTGGTTTGGACGATGGTTTTCTATGGTTTGATACGCTATCTAAAAACCGAAAAGTCGGGCTGGTTCATATTTTTAGCAATAATCATAGCCTTGGGAGTGTATAACAAGTACAATGTCCTTTTTCTGCTAATTGGACTTTTTGTTGGAATTGGTATTTCCCGACAACGGATTATTTATAAGCGAAAAGCTCTCTATTTAGCGTTGGTACTTTGCCTGATTATGTTGCTGCCCAATATTATCTGGCAGATCAAAAATCATTTTCCCGTAATTCATCATTTTACGACCCTTAGTAAAACTCAATTAGTGCATGTCAAGCGGTTGGATTTTCTGATAGATCAGGTAAAATTTTCGCTCATCGGGTCCTTAACCATTTTAGCCTTTTGGGCGCTGATTTTTTACAAGCCTTTTCAACCCTACCGATTTGTGGGGTATACTTATCTGACAGTTATAATCTTGTATGTTTTATTCAGAGCGAAAAGTTATTATACTGTCGGACTTTACCCGGTCCTGTTTGCCATGGGGAGTGTATATCTCGAAAAGGTGTTGAAGAAGCCGTGGCAACCTGCCATAGCATTGCTGATCATTCTCCGGATTGTGCTATTTCTGGGAATAGTGAAATATATGATGCCGTTTCAGAGTCCGGCTGAAATAATAGCCAATAGAGAAAAGTACGAGCAATTTGGATTACTGCGCTGGGAAGATGGTAAAAATCATCAGTTGCCTCAAGATTTTGCCGATATGCTGGGCTGGAAAGAGATAGCTGCGATAGCCTTCAAGGCATACAATCTGCTAACCGAAGATGAGCGGGGATCCACCTTGATATTTACAGAGAATTATGGGCAGGTTGGTGCGATTAATTACTATAATCGCTATCGCCTGCCGGAAGCCTTCTCTTTCAATACCGATTACCTTTTCTGGTTGCCCGATAAAAGGCAGATTAACAATATGGTCTATGTCGGTCATCAACCGGATTGGTTAGTGAATTATTTCAAACATTGTCAGCTGGTTGGCACGGTGCAAAACGAATATTGTCGGGAACGAGGAACGGCAATCTATCTTCTTAAGGATGCCAATGATAAATTTCAATCCTTTTTCGACCAAATTGTCAGAGAACGCCGAGCCAGCTTTGATTGCTTTTAAGCCGTTGGGCATCTATCAAAATATTAATATTCTTTCGATACTAAGAATAATCTACGTACTAAAAAAGGATAATTATAAAAATAGATAAGCCAAAATAACCGCGACTACTAATCCCGGCAGCATATTGAC
>CAZJIU010000007.1:31759-39147 GCA_964546145.1 uncultured bacterium | reverse complement strand
GATTTCGCCAGTAGCAGGTTCGGTTTATTACCCAGCCCTTCCTCGAATGTGCCTAAGATGGTCATAGATCCCATGCAAAAGAGTAAAAACGCCGCGATTAAACCTTCGCTAAATTTGGCATTGTCCGAACCGATTTTTTCTTTTAATCCTTTGCCGAGGCGATTCAGGGCAAGGTCAATGTCAAGCAGTTCACCGATGATAGCGCCAATTACTATACTAAAAATCAGGATCAGATAATTGCTGGTTTTCGTTGCCATTGTGAATCCCAGGAAGAGCGTAAATAGCCCGATACCCTGGAAGACAATGGTCGTAATCTTCGATGGTAGACGGCGGTGTAAAATCAAGCCAATCGTGCTGCCGACAATCACACTGCCGGTGTTGATGAGAGTGCCCAGCATGAATTATTCTGGCTTACCTTCCGGGATGATGATCCAGCCAACGATATAGGTAATTACCAACGGCGCGATACCGGTCGCAATGGCTACAAAGACGAATAACAGGCGCACAATAGTTGGATCAAGATTGAATATTTCCCCAAGTCCGCCGCAAATCCCGGCGAGTTTCTGATCAGTTTTAGAGCGGTAGATTCTTTTCATCATAGACTCCTTGTTTGAAATTTATAGTTTAAATATACGAGCAATTAGATATTCTGG
Source organism: uncultured bacterium (assembly GCA_964546145.1). Lineage (GTDB taxonomy): Bacteria > Fidelibacterota > UBA2242 > UBA2242 > UBA2242 > CAZAKO01. The sequence continues at coordinate 38,494 of CAZJIU010000007.1, read as the reverse complement.
ACAGTCAAATTTGTTGTCATGATAAGATAATTTGTTAACCAAATTTTTTCAAGGCTGATAATTGCCACGGTCTTTTAGCCACAGACATGATTTTTTCTTTTGGAATTATCAAAATATTTGGAAATTTAATTCGTAGTGAATCCAAAGAAAAACCTTGCTTACCAACTGCCTTATTGTACGTATCAAATGAAATAAACAACCGCAAAATCTTCACGGAGGTATAAAAATGAAAATTCAACTCACAGCAATGATTTTTATCAGTATCTGCTGGTCGGCCTGTGTATCAACCGGCAAGTACAATGTTCTTGAAGCTGAGGCGAGACGTTATCAGCGGGAGGTTAAATCCTTAGGTACGAAAGCCGTCGAATACAGTAACTTACTGGAACAGGCCAAGCGAGATATTGATAGTCTGAAAACATTGATCAGGGAGCACGAAAACGAAATTACAGCTTTGACGGCTAAACTCAAGGATCTGCAGGCGAATAATGATCAATTGATGAATGCAATTAATGCCCAAGACTCCGAAAAGGACCAAATGATTGCTGGCTTGACTGCCTATAAGCAGCAGTTTGAAAATCAGATTGTTGACTATGAACAGGAGATTCAGCGGCTTAATGGTACGGTTGATGAGCTTCAAAAGCGACTGGATGACATTGTTCGGGATAAGGAAACCGCTATAAAAAATATGGCGACCACCTACAATGATCTTGTCTCGAAATTGCAATCTGAAATTCAGGATGGGCAAATTCAAATAACCCAATTGCAGGATAAATTGTCAGTTAATATTGTCGAAAAAATCCTGTTTGATACTGGAAAGGCGGATGTTAAGAAGGAGGGGCAAAATATTCTGGCACGGGTGGCACCCATCATGAAAGAGTTAAAGGGGCAGCAGATCAGAATCGAGGGTCATACCGATAATGTTTCGATTGGGAAAGCATTACAGAAGACTTTTCCGAGTAACTGGGAGTTATCTACCACCCGAGCCACGAACGTGGTTAGATACTTGACCGAGACTCTGGGGGTTGATCCGAGAATAATCTCCGCTACCGGCTATTCAGAATTTCATCCAATTGAAACCAACACCACAGAAGAAGGCAAAGCCTTTAACCGTCGGATCGAGATTGTGGTTGTACCAATAGATGTCGATCGGGTCGTAAAGAGCAAAATCTACGAGTAATTCGGAATTTGCTCATGAATCTAGTTCACTATATCACGGTATCTATTCTGATCATTACAGTGATATTCCTGATCCGCGCTGAAATTCGTAAAACCAGAAAGCAAATATATATCCTTAAACCGCTGGCCACTGCACTGATCCTGTTCCTGGTGATCTATGCATGGTGTGCTGGGCTGAATGTTTCAGCGTTTTACTCACTATGGATTCTGGTTGCGTTGGTGTTTTCGCTAGGCGGCGATATTGCTTTGATGTTTCAGGAACGTCCTCGTGAATTTCGACTTGGATTGGTCCTGTTTTTAATGGCTAATCTGATATACGCCGTCACGTTCTCTTCCTTTGGGGATTGGAACACAGCGCCGTGGTATGTACTCATAATTATTGGGTTTCTGGCAGCGTCCGCTTATGTATATCTCTATCCGGGACTGGGATCAATGCGGGGCTCGGTGCTAGTGTATATCTTCGTTATTTCCTATATGCTTAATCGGGCGATTGCGACAAATTTCGGAGAATTTTTTAACCGGGGGCAGGCCTGCCTTATTTCAGGTGGGGCAGGACTGTTTTATATTTCCGACCTGATCCTGGCCGTTCATCGGTTTCGCCGTTCGTTTTCCTATAATCGCATCAGTTTGGCCTTTTATTATGCAGGTCAATTAATGATTGCATGCAGCACGATTTCGTTGTAAAGTTAGCAGTAACAATAAATGTGAGGGGTAAGTATGGAAGCGATTAAGCAATTTTTTAGTCCCGAAATCATCTGGTTTATTCTCGGGCTGGTAATGCTGTTATTGGAGTTAGTTTTACCCGGGCTGATTATCGCCTTTTTTGGGATTGGAGCCTGGATTGTCGCATTGCTGGTATTATTGATTCCAACACTGTCATTGAACCTGCAATTGTTTCTCTTTTTAGTTGCATCAGTAGTATTACTATTGGCTCTCCGCCGGCAGGCTGCCAAGATATTCAAAGGTTTTGAGAAACAGAAGAATGTTGAAGCTAAAGATGTCGAAGAGTTTGTTGGTCACCGGGCAACAGTCATCCAGGCGATTGGTAAGAAAAAAAGTGGGAAAGTTGAATTCCATGGAACCAACTGGGAGGCTGAAGCCGATGAGGAGATTGAGGTTGGCGAAATGGTCGAAATTACCGGGAAAGAGAGTATTCTCTTAAAAGTCAAAAGAATTTAAGAGGAGGGAATCATGTCATCTTTTACAATAGTCTTGATTGGTTTAATTATTCTAATTTTGATACTCTTTTTTCGGGCAATCCGGATTGTTCCCCAGAAAATTGCCTTTATTGTCGAACGTCTCGGCAAGTACAATAACACTCTTGAAGCCGGTTTTCATGTTTTAATCCCATTTATTGACCGGGTAGCGTATAAACATACTTTAAAGGAGCAGGCAATTGATGTCCCGCCCCAAGTATGCATTACCCGCGATAATATTTCGGTCGAGGTGGACGGGATTTTATACATGCAGGTTGTGGATCCGCGCAAGGCTTCTTACGGAATCAACAATTACCAGTTTGCCTCGACTCAGCTGGCCCAGACTACCATGCGGAGTGTGATCGGTAAGATGGACCTGGATAAGACTTTCGAGGAACGCGATGTGATCAATAGTGCAATCGTTGAAGCGGTAGACAAAGCCTCCGATCCCTGGGGAGTAAAAGTCACCCGCTACGAGGTTAAAAATATCGCCCCGCCGCAGAGTATCAAGGATGCAATGGAAAAGCAGATGCGAGCTGAGCGGGAGAAGCGCGCCATGATTGCCGAATCGGAAGGGGAGAAGCAGGCGAAAATCAATCGGGCGGAAGGCGACAAGCAGGAGGCGATCGCTCGCTCCGAAGGTGAAATGCAGAAACGCATCAATGAAGCGGAGGGGCGGGCCCAGGAAATCCGCAAGGTTGCCATTGCAACAGCTGAAGGAATCCGGGAAATTGCCAAAGCTATCAATGAAAAAGGTGGCTTGAATGCGGTCAATCTGCGAATTGCCGAACAGTATCTGAATGAATTTGGCAAACTCGCCAAAACCAACAATAGTATTATCATTCCCTCGAATCTCTCCGACATTGCCGGATTAGTTAAATCGGTAACGACAGTCTTAAAAGAGCAAAAAAGCGAATAGAAGAGAGTAGCAATGATTCATGAACAAGACTTATTTCAAGGTGCAGACGGTCTGCGACTTTTCGAGCAGTCCTGGTACCCGGATAAACTGGTTCAGGCGGTTGTGCTCCTGGTCCACGGTCTGGCGGAACACAGTTCACGCTATGAACATGTGGCAAAATGCCTGACCGCTAATGGTGTGGCAATCGAAACTTTCGATTTGCGAGGACATGGACAGTCCGAGGGTGAGCGGGTTTATGTCAATTCCTTCGACGAATATTTACAGGATTTGGAAATTTTCTTCAAACAGGTTAAGGAGCGCTGTCCCGCCTTGCCGCTGTTTATTTACGGGCATAGTATGGGAGCAACAATTAGCACGCTGTACGTCATTAACCGTAATCCAGAAATCAAAGGTCTCGTTTTATCCGGGGTTACGATAAAGTTCGGGCAGGATGTTTCACCGGCTCTGATTAAAATAGGCGCTATTCTGGGAAAATATGCACCGCGAATGAAGACCACCCGATTGGATGAAAATTCGATCTCCCGCGATCCGCAAATTGTAAAATTATACAACGAAGATCCGCTAAACTACCGCGGAAAAATTCCGGCACGAACCGGCTGGGAATTGCTGCAGGCCATGCGTCGGATTGAACAACAGATGAGTGCAATCACTCAGCCAATTTTAATTATGCACGGTTCCGGCGATAAGTTGTCCAATCCTGAAAGTAGTCAAGAGTTATACGATGGTGTCCGATCCAGTGATAAAACCCTGAAAATTTACGACGGATTTTACCACGAAATTCATAATGATCCTGAACAGAAACGAGTCCTGGAGGATATTACCAACTGGATTTTGGCGCGGCTCTGAATTATCTTATCTACTGTAAATTTTGTTAATCATAGACTTGGGTAATAACTACTGATTATAAATCAACAGACAATGAACATCTGCATTAGTGAGGTCAAATGATCGGAATCTTATTGCAGTTGCTGGGAGCTATCGGCGTCTTTTTATTCGGTATGCGGGTAATGAGTGATGGTATTCAAAAGGTCGCCGGAGAACGATTACAGACTGCGTTGAATTACATGACCAGCAACCGAGTTATTGCAGTTTTTACCGGTTTTTTAATAACGGGGATTATCCAATCGTCGTCAGCTACGACAGTGATGGTAGTGGGATTTACGAATGCCGGTTTGCTGAAATTGACCCAGGCAATTGGAGTAATCATGGGAGCCAATATCGGCACTACAGTAACTACCTGGATAGTATCATTTTTAGGATTCAAGGTTGATGTTACGATGTTTGCTTTACCGATTGTTGGCTTTGGTTTTCCGTTTATGCTGAGCAAATATAAACGCCGCCGCGATTACGGGGAAATGCTAATTGGATTCGGTCTGCTTTTTTTGGGGCTTGGATTTCTAAAAAGTACGGTTCCGGATATTAATGCAGAGACCCTCTATTTTCTTGAGAAATGTTCACATATGGGATTTCTGACCTTTTTAATTTTTGTCACGGTTGGTACGATTATGACCATTGTTCTGGAATCCTCAAGTGCGGCTATGGCCATCACCGTGACTCTGGCGTTTAAAGGTTATATCGGTTTTGAGCCGGCGGCCGCGATTTGCCTGGGTGAAAATATCGGGACGACAATTAAAGTATTTATTGTTTCAATTGGGACAAGTGTCAATGCCAGAAGAGCAGCCCGCTCCCATTTTTTCTTTAATCTTATTGGGGTTATCTGGGTAGCTATAATTTTTCATCAGTTTTGCCGATTAGTCTTGTGGCTGGCACCATGGGATAGCAGTTTGCAAGCGAATCTGCCCTTGAATCTGGCCCTGTTTCATTCGATATTTAATATTTCTAATACCTTGTTGTTCTTGCCCTTTCTGGGGAAATTTGCGAATTTGATTGAAACGCTTTTCAAACCTACCGAAATTGATCAGTATCGTCATTATCAGTTACAATATATTAGTACCGGTGTCCAAGATGCGGTTCAACTGAATATTCTGAATGCCCGGGCTGAGGTCAATCGGCTGGGTGATATAATCGAGAAGATGTTTGACAAATTTCTAAAAGCTTTTCTGGCTCCGGATCGCAAAATTGGGGAATTGGTTACAGAAGTCAAAGAATTGGAAGAACTAACTGACCAGATGCAGGAAGAAATCTCTAAATACCTGGTGAAATGTTACCAGGAAGATCTTTCCGAAACCAATATCAGAGTTGTCAATGCCATGATGCGTATCGTGCATGAGCTGGAGAATGTCGCAGATTCAATCTTTAAATTAACAGTATTGAGTAAGAAGAAATTTGATAAGGCAATTGATTTCCAACCAAAGGCTGGCGAAGATTTACGGGCTTATTCCGGTCTGATTAAGGATTTTCTTGGTTTATATAGAAATCACCTGAGCACTGAATTTGACAACCGTGAAATCGAGAAAGCCTACCACATGGAGAATGAGATCAACCAGATGAGAGACTCACTCAGCAAATCAGCCCGCAAACGCATTCAGAAAGGCTCCAATGTTAAATCCGAATTGCTCTATATAGATCTGGTTAAATGTTTAGAGAATATCGGTGATAATTCACTGAATATTGCCCAGGCGTTGCGCATGATGGGGCAAGAATAGGGAATCTTAGAGTAAATACGAAATAGGATCCAATCATGTATATTTTAGCGATTGATCAGGGGACTACCGGAACCCGGGCAATCTTGTACGATCAAAAGGGTCAAATCGTACAGTCGGTTTATGAAGAGTTTACCCAATATTATCCGAAGCCCGGGTGGGTGGAACACGATCCCCTCGAAATCTGGCAGACGGTCGTCAACACGGTGAATCTCCTGACCCGCAATTACCGCGGGCAGATTGCTGCAGTGGGTATTACCAATCAGCGGGAAACTACCGTAGTCTGGGATAAAGTGACTGGCAAGCCGGTCTATAATGCGATTGTCTGGCAGTGCCGCCGGACGGCGTCAATTTGTGAGAGCCTGAAAAAATACGAGCCGGTATTTCAATCTCGAACCGGATTACCGCTGGATGCTTACTTCAGCGGCACGAAAATCAAATGGATTCTGAAGCAGATTAGTGGTTTACCAACTGACCGATTGCTTTTCGGTACGATTGACAGCTGGTTGATCTGGAAGCTGACAAAGGGGAAGGTTCACGCCACCGATTTTACCAATGCTTCCCGTACCTTGTTATTTAATATTGTTGATAAAATTTGGGACAGTGAACTGGCTAAAATAATCGGGGTGCCGTTGTCCATGTTACCCAAAGTCAAAGACTCGATGGACGACTTTGGTACGGTTGAGGCAATTGAATGTTTGAAAGGAGTTCCGATCTATGGCGTAGCCGGCGATCAGCAAGCGGCGCTGTTCGGACAGGGTTGCGTGGAGCGGGGAACAGTCAAGAATACTTACGGCACCGGCTGCTTTGCGATACTGAATCTCGGGGATTCCTTTCAACT
>CAZJIU010000007.1:0-31659 GCA_964546145.1 uncultured bacterium | reverse complement strand
GGGATTATCACCGGGCTGACCCGCGGCGCCAATCGCAATCATCTGATTCGGGCTGCCTTGGAATCTATCGCTTTCCAGAGTTATGATGTGCTGGCTTTGATGGAAAGCGAGACGGGAATTGCGATCAAGCAGCTGGTAGTTGACGGCGGCGCCGTTGCCAATGATTTTTTAATGCAGTTCCAGGCAGATATTCTAAATAAACCGGTTCTGCGCCCGGCAATTATCGAATCCACCTCTCTGGGAGCCGCTTACCTGGCAGGATTAAAAGCCGGATTCTGGTCTGATATTGATATAATCCTCAAACTGAAAAAGATTGATAAAACATTCAAACCGACGATGACGGATGATGTCAGGGAGAAATACCTGAAAGGCTGGCAAAAGGCATTACGCCAGGCGAAGACAAGGTAGGTGTTTGCTCTAGATTTCCGATGTTCTATACAAAGTAGAAAATCAGGATAAATTGAGTATAGATAGAATGGATTATATTTGTAAGACCAATCTACTTGATAACAGGGAAAATCTGGCTTATATTTCTTAATGTTTGGTGCAATGTTATAGCAAATGGCAATAAATTATCGAGGTAATTAGGTGATAAAAAAAAATATGCCAGAATTTGTCTGTACTGTCACAGTTGGTGTGATAGAAAAAAATAAAAAATATTACAATTGGGGGAAAATATAAAGAGAGGAAAAATGAAAGATACCAAAGAAATCATTTCCTGTATTGAAGAACTTCGCTTTAAATTAGATAGACATCGAAAAGAAGATTTAAAGGAATATCCGACACGAACAATTTTCATAGACCCACTATTACAAGCACTTGGCTGGGATATCCGGGATCCTGACGAAGTACAACTTGAATATCCAACAATTGATGGCAAGTCTGTTGATTATGCACCGAAATTGAACCGTAAGCCAGTTTTATTTATTGAAGCTAAACCACTGAATGATACTCTTAGAGACGTAAAATCTATTACACAGGTAGTTGGATATGCAACAAATGCTGGTGTTGAATGGTGTATCCTGACTAATGGTGTTACTTATAAAGTATATCGGAGCACTGAAAAGGCAGAAGCTCCAGAAAAGTTGCTATTTGAAGTATCAATAGATCCAAAGGAATCTGAAGGTAGGTCAATTCAACAAATTGTAGAGCAACTTAAACGTTTCTCCCGGGATGCAATGGCCAGAGGAGTTCTTGACGAAATTGGTGAGCAAATATTTACTACGGGAAAAATACGTAAGGCTTTAGATAAACTTTTTCTAAATCCGCCCACTAACTTGATCAGAATTATTCGTTCAGTTATTGGTGATGAATCAATTAAACCAATGCAAGTAAAGGTGGCGCTTAAAAGATTATGGGCACAATCAACAGAAGTCGAAATACCCTCAACCAGTTATATTGGTGAAGATATTGGGAAATCTGAGACAAAACATGAAAGAGGAAAAGGCTTTGATGAAGATTATCATATACATGGAAAACCAAGAGAGGTAATAGAATTATTTAAAAACATTGATAAGTATTGTCGAGAATTAGACCTGAGTGTACAAAGAAAATATCTTGCCATGTACATCAGCTATTTATACGGTAAAGCTACATTCTGCTCTCTACACATCCAAAAAAGTGGTCTTCGTGTTTGGTTAAAATTAAATTATGCGCACTTAAATGAGCCTCCTGATTATGTTCGTGATGTTTCTAGTATAGGACACTGGGGAGTAGGTAATGTTGAAATTTGCATAGATAACTTTGAAAAATTACAATTTACCAAGTCTTTAATAAGAAAATCTTTTGAAGAAAATAAGTGATTATCTATACATTACATTATAAATAACATAAATCGAGAAGTTCGTCCGCTAATAGCAGATAGACACAAATCTTGAATTTTTCGAGATTTCATTTATACTGTAACAGTTATACCCTATGCTGAATCTAACAAAGCAAACCATCTCGGTTAATGACAATATCAGGAGGATAACATGAAAATCAAAGTCAAGAATAACGTAGATTGGATTGGCAAGATAGACTGGGAATTGCGGAAATTCCACGGCAATGAATACTCGACTCACCGCGGTTCGACGTATAACTCTTATTTAATCAAAGAAGCGAAAAATGTTGTTGTTGACACTGTCTGGAAGCCGTATGCCAAAGAATATGTGAAAAACCTGAAAAAGGAAATAGACCTGAATAGGATTGATTATGTCATTGCCAATCATGCCGAGATTGACCATAGCGGCAGTCTGCCGGAATTAATGCAACACATTCCACGAATTCCGGTTTATTGTACCGAAAACGGGATTAAATCGCTCAGCGGACATTATCATCAGGATTGGAATTTCGTTCCGGTCAAAACGGGTGATACGCTGGAAATAGGCAATGGGAAATCGCTGGTATTTGTGGAAATGAAAATGCTCCATTGGCCTGACAGTATGGCGACATATTTAACCGGTGACAATATTCTTTTCAGTAATGATGCTTTTGGGCAGCATTATGCGAGTGAGTATCTGTTCAATGATCTGGTTGATCAAGCCGAGCTGTTTGCCGAATGCATTAAATATTATGCCAATATCTTGACGCCCTTTAGCGCTTTGGTCGAAAAGAAAATCAGTGAAGTTCTGGCACTGAATCTCCCCATTGATATTATTGCGCCGAGCCACGGCGTAATCTGGCGGAGTAATCCAACTCAAATTGTGGAAAAGTATCTCAGCTGGTCGCGGAATTATCAGGAAAATCAAATTACCATTCTATATGATACGATGTGGGATGGCACACGTATTATGGCGGAAAATATCGCCCTGGGAATTAAAGAGGCAGATGACAAGGTTAATATTAAATTGTTCAATATTTCAAAAACAGACAAGAACGATATCATCACTGAGATATTCAAATCAAAGTTAATTCTGGTTGGCTCTCCGACGATCGGTAGGGGAATTACAAGTGGGACAGCCGGTATTCTTGAAGAGATTGAAGGTTTAAAGTTCAAAAATAAAAAAGCGGCAGCGTTCGGCTGTTATGGGTGGAGCGGTGAATCGGTCGCCAAGCTCAACGGTTTGCTGGAAAAATCAGGCTTTCAACTGGTAAATCCGGGTATTAAATGCTTATGGAATCCCGATGACGAAAGCATCTTGAAGTGTGTGGAATTCGGGAAAGAAATTGGTAAAAGCTAAATACTCTCACAGCAAAAATGCTGTATTTTATCTGGGATTTATTTTCAGTGATATATAATAATCAGGCTTAATCTATGGCTTAATCGGAATATCTATTCCGAGTCGAATTTAATTACTCTGACGATTGCCATACTGCAGACCGGGCAAAAACCTATCAGGCTTTTGGAGAACATTCGGCAATCGAGGAAAGGTCGGTACAATCCCTCCGAGGCATAGCCGGCTCCCTTGAAAGTTCCAACTTTTCCCCAATACTCCTGACTCAGCAGTAATTCCTTACGCGACTTACTGTCTTTATAGGGAATTTTATCGTATAGCGCCTTTTCCCAGGGAGTAGGAATCGGTGTGCTGTCTTCCACCAGCTTACGCCATTTCAATTGATTTTTATCGGTACAAATAGTGATATTCGGTTCCCAGGGTTCGATACCTGGCGGATAAAATTCGCTATAAGCGACTTCGGAAGTGTAATATTCATCTGCCAATCCGCCAAAAGCATGACCGAATTCGTGGACGAAGACATAGTCAGGCCACCAGGAGCTCTCTTCATTTTCTGAGTGATTATAGCAGGTTGAGTAGAGATTAAAAATTCCACCGCCGCCGTACTTTGGGCTATTGATTAAAAAGTAGAGCTGATCATAGGGTGCATTCGCTGCGATATCCCGAATTCGTTGATTTTCAAAACCTAGTATGTAACGGTCGGTCTCAAAGGAATTATATGAAAATTCAAAAGCAGATTTTACAAAAACACCTTTCTGAGGATCATCAATTCCGGACTCTTCCGATGGCACTTCCAAATACCAGACGTTAAATTGTTCTTGGAATTCAGAGAAAGGTGAGGCATTAAAAAAGACTTGCATAAAATGTTTGACGTCTTTGCGGAATTGGCGCATCTCGCGCTTGGTGTAGCCTTCCGGTAAGATCAGAATATCTACCTTGTTGTGCGGCGAACCGTTTTGGAGATAGGATTTGGCTTTAAAATCACCGCACGGTTTATCCCGTTTGATTAGCTGCGAGGCAGGATCAATAATCGTTTCGAATTGTTTGATAAAGGTATTTGTTTTATCGCGGGAGTAGAGTTCCATGATAACTTGATTTAGTGGATAAGGAACTAATACAGAAGCAGGTATCGCCCGGTTCATCCCGCTGAGTGCTTCCGCAGTTGTCTGCCATTCCTGGAAAAGGCTGCAGAATCCCCGCGAAAAAAGCAGATTTTTGGTCTGCGCATCGAGGATTTTTACCAGGTGGGTGCCAAGATTGAGCGTATCTATCAGGTTAGTGATACTGCCAGCCCAAATTGGTTCCTCGATGACCTGATCCAGCATTATCGTACTACTGTCATGGGTACCGGTAAAATAAAAGTCTACCCGCATGGTCTTGTCAACAAAATATTGGTTGAATTCCGGTCCGGTTTTACCAAGAAGAAACCAGGGAACAATCAACCAGAGCATTAGCCAGCGTAACATGATACCTCCCGATAAATTGGTTCAAAATTAGGGAAGTAAGCCGCGATAATCAAGGAAGTATTCAGAAAAGGCAAGCAAATTCTTGTATGGTTATGTTACTCGCATTAAATTCGGAAGCAGGAAACAAATTATGATATCATTTATCAACGCCTATTGTACCTTTGGAACAGATGCCGGAGTTAAAAATCTGAATTTCTCGATTGATGATGGTGAGTTTGTTTTTGTGACCGGGCCATCCGGAGCCGGTAAATCAACCCTGCTGCGTCTGATTTATATGGATCTGTTTCCCGAAAAAGGCAAAGTGTTGATCCGCGATTATGATAGCACCCGAATTAAGGATCGGGAGATACCTTATCTGCGGCGGAAGGTGGGCATGATTTTTCAGGATTTTCAGCTCTTGAAGGATCGCAATGTCTATCAAAATGTTGCCCTGGCGCTATATGTTTCCCATTACAAAATACGGGAGATCAAGAGTCGGGTTTATAACATTTTGAACCAGGTTGGATTGGGTCATCGGGTTCACCACCGACCCAGTGAATTATCCGGAGGCGAGCAGCAGCGCGTGGCGATTGCCCGGGCGTTGGTGAAGGAACCGATTGTACTCCTGGCTGATGAACCGACCGGCAACCTGGACCCCCGTGTTAGTGTCGAATTGATTAATCTGTTAAATAAAATTAATCAAAGGGGAACTGCGGTTATCGTTGCTACTCATAACTATAGTTTGATCCCGCGCGTCCCCGGAGCGCGTCTGATTCAGATGAACGAGGGTCAAATCACGAGTATCACATGACTATCCTGTGGTTTCTATTCAAAGAGGGTTTCAAAGGATTAATCCGCTCTAAATATGCGGGAGCTTTCTCGATCATCATCATTTCGATTTCGATCGTCCTGGTTGGATTTGGTTATGTAGCTGCCCGGGATACGTTATTTTTAGTTGATAATATCCGTTCTCAGTTTGATGTGGATATTTTCATCAAGCAGACTGCCGGAACGGATGAGATTGCCCTTTTTAATCAGAAGCTATCCCAGATGGATGAGGTCGAACGTTTGCTGTATATTTCACCCGACGATGCCGCCGAAAAATTCAAAAAGGAGTTCGGTGAGGATATTTTCGATATTCTCGATTATAATCCTTTACCACCCTCATTTACGATTAGTTTAAAGCCGATCTACCGCAACCTGATCAGTGTCGAGGCAATCGCCAATTTTCTCCAGGCAGATCCGATTGTAGACGAGGTAAGATACCGCAAGAATTTTCTGATAATTCTAGAAAAGTATCAGCGGATTCTGCTTTTTTCTATCTTGGGTGTATTTGCCGCCTTGACGCTGGTTTCGATCATTCTGACTTCTAATTCAATTAAAATGACCATCTTTGCCCGTTGTGATATTATTTCTTCAATGAAATTGATTGGCGCGACCGATCGCTTTGTCAAAACCCCTTTTATTATCGAGGGCACGCTGGAGGGCTTAATTGGTGCCATTCTCGCTGGCGGCTTTATTTACGGCTGCTTCTATGTCCAAAATACGCACCTGCAATCTTTCTTTGAATATCAAGCTGTCGTTAGTATCCGATTTTATCTCGCCCTGTTAATTTTCGGTACAGCGCTGGGACTGGTAGGCAGCTGGCGGGCAATCAAGAAGTTTTTAGCTTAGCTGAATTTTTCAGTTTACTTTTACCAGACCTTTTTGCTTGGATAAGCAGAGGGCAAAAATTAAATTTTGTCAGGATGAAAAGGATTTATCAGGCAGGTTCGACACTTACTCAGCGGGAACAGAAGATTCTCAGGGCGGTGATCTTGGACTATGTTCGGGCTGCTAAACCGGTTAGCTCGCGGTATATTCAACGGCATAACATACCTCAGGTTAGCAGTGCAACAATTCGGAATACGCTCCACCGCTTGGAAGAAATGGGTTATCTGGTTCAGCCGCATACCTCAGCTGGCCGGGTGCCCTCGGATTGCGGTTATCGCTATTATGTGGACAACCTGATCAGCAGTGCAATTATTCAGCAGCGTTGGCTGAACCTTTTCCGCAAGGAGCTAAAGGCGGTCACTTTTGATCTTAATCAGATCATGGATAAAACTGCTCTGCTGCTCAGCAAATTGACTGAGCAGATCGGGATTTTTATTGTGCCTTCCTTTGGTCAGGAAATCCTGAAAAAGATTGATCTGGTGCAAATTGGATCGAACCGCATCCTGATTGTCCTGGAGACAAGTTCTAAGGTTGTCAAAACGGTTATGTTGGAAATTGAAACGGAGATTAGGGAGAGTCGCTTACCTTTGATTCAGTCTTTATTGAACGAACGCCTATGCGGAATCTCCTTAAGGGAGATCATTGACTCTATCGCCGTCCGTTTTCAGGACCTAAATGAGTACGCCATTATCAATGTTCTGATCCATAAAGCCCCGGTCATTTTTGATCTTACCCATCCGATCAATGTCAAATTGTCGGGTACCTCTTTTCTAATGCAAAAGCCGGATTTTTCCGACTTGAGCCGCTTGAGTCAATTTGTATCGCAGCTGGAAGATGGTACTATAATTGCCAAGATCGTCGAGCATCATCACGCAGACAGCGGGGTGATAATTTCGATTGGTTCGGAAAATCCGGAGGAGGAATTGCAGGAGTTTAGTGTCATCACCAAAGGCTATTGGATAGGTAAAAATAATGGAACATTGGCGGTTATTGGCCCAAAACGGATGGATTATCAAAAATCCATTTCAGTTCTAAACAACATTGCCGAGGCAGTAACTCAAATTTTTGAAAGTAATAGGAGCAAAGACTGAGTTAGATATGGATGAAAAAAATGAAATGGATAAGAAACCGGTAAGCCCGAAAACTCACCGCAAAGTTGATCATTCCAAAGAGCTTAAGCAACTGCGCGAGAAAATCGAGCAATATGAAAAACAGCTTTTAGACTGGAATGAAAAGTATTTACGGCTTGCCGCCGATTACGATAATTATCGCAAACGAATCCAAAAGGAAATTGGTGAGATTATCGAATATGCAGGCGAAAATATGCTGCGTAATTTTCTGCCTATTCTGGATGATATTGAGCGAGCCCTTGTCAATCATAAATCCGCAAATGAGGAAAATCCCCTCAGTCAAGGGCTTGAATTGATCTATAAAAAATTTGTTAAGACCCTGAAAGATATGCAAGTTACCGCAATTGAATCGCTCAATGCCCCATTCGATCCGCACTATCATCATGCAATAATGGTCAAGGAGGTTGAAGGTGTGGATCCAAATGTTGTTGTTGAAGAATTTGAAAAAGGGTATATTTTCAAGGATCATGTCCTGCGGCATTCGAAAGTGATAGTGAGCAAATAACTATGGCTCGTGATTATTACGATATTCTGGGTGTTGATCACAATGCTTCGGCCGAGGAGATAAAGAAGAATTATCGGAAGATAGCGATGAAATATCATCCTGACCGTAATCCGGGGAATAAGGATGCCGAGGAGAAATTCAAGGAAGCTGCCGAAGCCTATTCGGTGTTGACCGATCCCCAAAAGAAACAAGTCTACGATCAATATGGCCATGAGGGCTTAAAGGGCGGCGGATTTGGAGGCGGTGGGTTCAGCGGATTCGGCTTTGATTTGTCCGATGCTTTACGAACCTTCATGGAGGGCTTTGGCGGATTTGGAGGTTTTGACGATCTCTTTGGCATGGGAACTGGTCGCCGCTCCCGGAGTGCATCCCGATCCGGAAGCGATCTCAAAATCAGGCTGGCTTTGACTCTAGAGGAAATTAATACCGGGATTACCAAAAAGATTAAGATTAAGCGCATGGATGTCTGCCGCACCTGTGACGGGAGTGGTACTAAACCGGGTACGTCCCGGGTAACCTGCCCTGTTTGCCATGGTAGCGGAGAAGTCCGGGAGGTTTCCCGCTCGCTGTTTGGTCAGATGATTAATGTGCGACCCTGTCAAAATTGTCAGGGAGAGGGCACGGTTGCCGAACAGAGATGTTCGAATTGTGGTGGAGAGGGTCGCGTTCGGGGTGAAAAGGAGATTCCAATCCAGGTTCCTGCCGGAGTCAGTACCGGGAATTATCTGACATTGCGTGGCGAGGGGAACGCCGGAATTCGTAAGGGACCGCGGGGCGATTTAATCGTTATTCTAGAGGAAAAGCCGCACGAATTTTTCGTTCGCCATAATGATGACGTCGTTGTCAATTTGCATATCTCTTCAGCAGAAGCGGTTTTAGGCACCGAGTTAGAAATTCCCACCTTAAATGGCCGGGTGCGATTAGTTATTCCATCGGGAACTCAACCGGGTAAAATGTTAAGATTGAAAAATAAAGGTATTCCGCATTTGCATCATGCGGGACGCGGCGATCAAATTGTGAGAATTCAGGTTGATATTCCACCGAATCCCGGCAGTAATGAGAAAAAACTCTATCAGGAAATACTTGATCTGGAACAAAAGCACCGTTATCGCAATGTCCGCTTCAGTAAAATTGAGTAGCTCCATCAGTAAATCTGACAGGACGCTGAAATTGATTTTGTTTTATATCCGGAAATGCTAAATTTAACGCGCCAAGAAAGGGTTGTAATTCAATTTTTAGTGTTGTTCTTTGTCATCGGTTTAGGAATTCGCTTATACCGAGGCTGGTTAGCTGCCAAGGATTCGGTTGAGTTTCCTGAAATTAGTCAGGAAGCCACTGAATTCAGGAATGAAGCAGTCCAAGTTGATTCAGTTTACTGGGTGAAAAAGCCAGCGGCTCGTCAGGATAATAAAGTCAGGATCAATTTGAATTCAGCAACCCTTGAGGATTTAGTAAAGTTGTCTAAAATCGGGAAGGTGAGTGCTCAGCGAATCATAGATTATCGCAATGAACACGGGCATTTTACAAGTGTTGATGAATTACTGAACGTTAAGGGAATAGGAAAAAAAACGCTAGAAATTATCAAGGGAGAAGTTACTGTTGAGTAGTGAGAAAGATATCGAAAAGGTTGAGGAGATTACTGAATACAAACCGGCCCTGATTAAGACTCTTAATTTTGTTGCTCTTTTTCTGGCTTTGGTTTTAATAATTGTCATTTATGTCCCAACAAAAATCTGGAGGGAAGAAGACCAGATCCGGAACGAAGGTCGGCGGCGAATGTTAATTCTTAACTCTGTCGAAAAGTACTATCATCAAATGGCGGGTAAGTATGAAACTGATCCTATTACTGCCATGAAACTGGTCAGTGCAGTTAGAGACAGCACGCGGGCGGATTCTAATTTCTTTGGCGAACAGACAATCAAGCTGAATAATAAAAAATTCAAAATGAATGTCCCGAAAAACTTTTACTTCACTTTTGATACAACTTTTGCCTTTTCTTACGTCAAGAAAGATACAGCTATTGATACAACCTACAAAGTTACCAAATGGAATAATGAACTCTTTTCCTGGGATACGGTTTACATCTTAGCGCAACGCTGGAGGGAGCTCGAGTCTGATTCGACTTATCGGGGGCCATTAGGAGTCGAGACCTCAGAAAGAGTTATGGAAAATACCTATTATTTACCTTATTATTTAACCAAAAAGTTTGCTTATAATCCGTTGATCAATGAGCAATTTGTTATCACGACTGATTCCCAAGGTTATAAAATCAAAGATCCGCTTGAAGGTGAATACAAAGATAATCGCTATCTTTTCTTTACTTTTAAAGATACCTGTTACGGATGGATCGAAAATGATCAGTTAAGTTGGGAAAGATAAATTAGCACGAATCCGTCATGATATGTATTAGTCTATCTGCAGATTATGTTCGCTTTAGCCAGTTAGCTAAAATAGCTGACGATTACTCAATTGAAACCGTTCAGAAAAAGGTACTTACATCACCTTTTATTCCTTCAAATCTCACCAATCCGCAGTTGGCAGCCGATCTCGAAAATATTTTTCAGCAGATAAGGGCAGATTTACCGCTACCTGATCGCTATGCGGCATTGACCTTGCCTGCCGAATGGTTTGATTTGAATCATCAAGCTCTTGAAACCGGATTGAATCGTGATGATACCGGCGCTGCTCTTGATTGGGGTGCCACAAAACGACTGGGTCAGACCGCCGACGAGAAATTCATTCAATATTATCCTTTGCACAAGAAGAGTTCTGTTGATCAAGAATATCTTACAGTGTCCTATTTCAAGCAATTAGGTAAATTATTACTGAATGCCAGCCAGGCAGCCGGTTTTGAAGTCCACATCATGGATATTAATCTGTTCAGTGCCGCCTATGCCCTGGAAAGACTTGAAGCTATTGGTAAGGGAGAAAAGTGGGCGGTTTGGCTGGTAGACGAACCGAGACATTCGCTGATGGTAGTTGATAGCGGCGAGTATCGCCAGTTGGTTCATTTCGAAATCAGTGATTCGGAAAACTATTCAATGATTGCGGCGTCTTCGCCCGATGATATTGGCGAGAAGGTTGTAGCTGCAATAAACAATATCCGTACTTTTGCCTCCGATTCCTTGAGCGGCATTGACCGACTGTATTATTATGCCCAAAACGTGGATTCCGGATTTTTCAATATGTTGCTTACCTACGATATTGATAATATGAAAATAATTGATCCATTTGAAAAATTTAAACCAAAGGACTTGTACCAAGCCGACGGGGATGGCATTGGCGCCATGTGCCAGTTTATTGATTTGATGGGGTTGATGTACCGGAAGATACCTGAGAGTGCGGAATGATCCGTTTAAATCTAACGAACATCCCTGGTTTACAGGAAGAAGAAATTTCTCCCCAGTTTGATCTTGAGGGATTGGTTTTAGAACAGCCTGTTCAGGAGGCAGCTGAGACTCCGGCTGCAGAAGAGGTCGAAGTTGTCAAACCTCGTCCGTCTGAAACTCCGCCAGCAGTTCCTGAGGTAGATGAAGATTTATTTAAGTTGGCCGAGGCGAATCTTGATCTGATCGAGCAGGCAGAAAAGGAAGAATTTGGACCAATTGAAAAGGAACAGGCTGAAAAACTCGAAAAAGGTGAGGCTGTACGTCGGAGAAGTATTCGTCCCGTATTGCGTTATACTTTTTATCTTATCCTCGTGGCTGCTATAGTTTATGGTGTCTGGGCTTATCGGCAGGGTATGTTTTCTAAAAAAGATATAAAACAAGTGGCGTCAAGGACCGAGCAAACTATTACCGATGAAGCTGATAAGATCCTGGATAAGACAGTTGATATCGTAGATGATCTGGCTGAAAAAGAGGAATCCTTGGTATCGGAAGCGGTCCAACAACCAACTGCACGGCTACCAGCTGGTCAGATGATAATCCAACCCACTGAGCGGTACTACGGAGCGAGTCAGATTAATGATGATTTTATCTATCGCGTCTATCAGGGGCAACAACGATTGCAGGTTTGCACCGATGTCTTAGCCAGTTTTCCGAGTAACTCACAACTGCAGTATATAAGGGTAAAAGATGATAAAGTCAGTTTTATTCTCTATGTAGCCAATGAAGCCCAGGCGCAGCAGATTAAATCTTCTATTTTAAGTAATAATCGCTTCTTGCCTCCGGAAGTCTATTTTGTCGAGCGTTCCAATAAATTTGCCAACAATCCCGTAGAAATTATGGCAATTGTGAAATTTGGAATCCCACCATGCGAGGATCAAAAGGGATATAAATATTTTAACGATCTGCAACTGTCACAACATATCTGGCAGGCAGGTTTGAATTCCAGTGTCAGCATGGAACCACTCCAAATTTCCAGTCGCGATAATGCAGTAGCCCGCCAAGCTGGTCTCACCGGCACCGGCTCAACCAATAACGTTGTCCAATTTCTGAGTGAATTAGGCACTATCCGGGATAATATGGAAGTCAGTGTTATTTCCATTACTAATACCTTTAATAAAAATATCCTCGAAACTCAGTTGAATTATAACCTAAATACGATTTTATACCCCGCTAAACTATAATAATGGTGCGAATTAT
Organism: uncultured bacterium; assembly: GCA_964546145.1. Lineage (GTDB taxonomy): Bacteria > Fidelibacterota > UBA2242 > UBA2242 > UBA2242 > CAZAKO01. The sequence continues at coordinate 19,125 of CAZJIU010000007.1, read as the reverse complement.
TTCGGGCTACTATAAGGGTCGCATTTTAAAAACAAACCGAAGTCCTTCTTTAAGACCAACTCAGGATCGAGTCAAAGAGACCATGTTTGCGGTGCTTGGTAATATTGAGGATTACCAGGTAGCAGATCTGTATGCCGGATCGGGTAATCTGGGCCTGGAAGCGCTTTCGCGGGGAGCCCAGCACTGTATTATGGTTGAGAAAGATTTGCGACAAGTGGCATTGATTCGGGAAAATGTCAAGGCTTTGGACGTCGAAGATATGGTGGATATTAAACGTACCAATGTACTTCGATTTCTGGGTTTGGCTCCGGAATTAGATTTAATTTTAGCCGATCCGCCCTATAATTATCGCTATTTTGACCAGCTATTTCAAGCATTGCAGAAGCTCCCGGGTGGTATTCGAATCGCCTTGGAAGCCAGCCGCGATTTGGGGCTACCTGATAATCTGAAGCCCCGGATAGTGTCTCAAAAAAATATTGGTGAAACAGTTTTATATTTTTGGGAGAGTTGAGTGAAGATTGCGATTTACCCGGGAACCTTCGATCCGGTGACCAACGGTCATCTCGACATTTTAGCTCGAGCGGCATCAGTTTTTGAGCTGGTCTACATTGCTGTTGCTCACAACCTTCATAAAAATCCACTCTTTACGATCGAAGAGCGCATCCGGATGATCCAAACCTGCATCAAAGATTATTCGAATGTGAGAATCGAGCAATTTGACGGCTTGGCTGTGGATTTTGCGCGGAAAGTCGGGGCTTCGGTAATTATCCGGGGATTGCGGGCGATATCCGACTTCGACTATGAATTTCAGATGGCCTTAATGAATCGTCACATGGATGATACCATTGATACGGTTTTTTTTATGCCGCATGAAGATTACACCTACTTAAGTTCCAGTACAGTTCGGGAACTGGTACGCTTTGGTGGCAATGTTACGGAATTTGTGCCGGAAATTGTCGAAAAAGAGTTGATTAAAAAACTGAGGAAATGACTATGCGATTGCTGGAGCAGATATGCATTCAAGCCAAGAGCGCAGCTAAACGGATTGTTCTATCCGAAGCTCATGACGAGCGAATTCTTCAAGCGGCAGCCCTGTTAACTGCCGAAAAAATTGCCTCGGTGATTTTGATCGGATCGGAAGCGGCTATCCGGCAGCATGCCGATCAACTTAAAATCTCGCTTAAGGGCATCCTGATAGTCCAACCTGAAACTTCAGAATATCGGGATTCTTTCGCGGCCTCCTATTATGAAAAGCGGAAACATAAGGGGGTAACTCCTGACCAGGCGGTAAAAATGATGCTCAATCCAACCTTTTTTGGGGCAATGATGGTTGATCGTGGGCTGGCTGATGGCTGTGTTTCAGGAGCTGATACTACCACCGGTGATGTGTTAAGAGCGGCACTTCATATTATTGGTACCAATCCTGACTCTCCAACCGTATCAAGTGATTTTTTTATGATTTCTGCGGATGAGAAGAGCATCTGGAGTTTTGCCGACTGTGCCGTATTGCCCGAACCGAGTGCTGAACAGTTAGCCGATATAGCTATTGCGTCTGCCGAAACCCATCGGAAAGTTATCAAAGTCGAGCCCCGCATTGCCATGCTCTCCTTCTCGACCAAGGGTAGTGCTCAACATCCTCTAGCGGATAAAATAATTAGGGCAACCGAGATTGTGAAAAAACGACGTCCCGATCTGGTGATTGATGGAGAATTACAGTTAGATGCGGCAATTGTTCCCGCAGTCGGCGCCAAGAAAGCACCTAATAGCCCCGTCGCAGGCAATGCCAATGTTTTGATTTTCCCGGATCTTCAGTCTGGCAATATCGGCTATAAATTAGCCCAGCGCATCGGCGGCTGTGCCGCAATTGGACCCATTATCCAGGGATTGAAAAAACCGATGAATGATCTTTCCCGTGGTTGCAGTATTGATGATGTTGTCAATGTCGTTGCGATTCTTTGTAACATGGCATAAGTCGAGGATTGAATATGCCAACCTATGAATACCGCTGTCAACATTGTCAATATGAGTTTGAAGCTTTTCAGAGTATTAGCTCTTCGCCGATTGATACCTGTCCACGCTGTAATCAGAAGGCGGTAACTCGTAAAATTAGCGGCGGGAGCGGACTGATTTTCAAAGGTTCCGGCTTCTATATTACGGATTATTCCAGGAAATCTAAAAATTTACCAAAAGAAAAAGTAGAACCTGCAGCAGTTGGTTCGGTAGATAAGTCTAAAGGTAAGGCTCAATCCAAATCAAGCGACTCTTCTTCGGACAAGTCGGAATAAATTTGAAAATGATTATGTGAATGCTATGTCAGATAAAGACATGCGGGGGATTATTTTGACGAATTTTGAGAAGACTTATCCTTTTTTCGATAAAGAATAGCGATCGGGACAATCACCAAATAACCGATCAGTAGAATTATCGGAGCGAGGGTCAATGATTGGAATGAATAAGTTCCGCCTTTTGCCATGATAAAGTAACCGATAATAATTACCAAAATTGCCCCACCAAAAATCAGGTAGTTAATATTTTTAAAAGTCAGATATTCGATAAAAGGGATCTTTTTCGAAGTTTCCTTTTTTACTTTAGCCATTATTCTTCATCTCCTAACTTGACCACTGCCAATTTAACTAATCAAACTAATACATAAAAAGATAAAAAAAGTTCCAATCTATAGATTAAGGCAAATGGACTCATATTATTGTAATGGTAAACCGATTGATGAATAGTGTATTGACAAAGGGCAACCGATTGATTAGTTTAGACCGGAAATTGGTAAAGGGATAATCATTATGCAGGTTGCACGCTGGTGGAAAAAACAGCCTAAAGGCATTGAATGTTTTCTTTGTCCGCGACGCTGTCTCATTGCCGAGGGACATTATGGCTTTTGTAATGTACGTAAGAACGAATCTATGACCCTGCTGACCCTAGCTTATAACCACCCGATTGCAGTGAATCTTGATCCGATTGAAAAAAAGCCGCTGTATCATTTTTATCCTGGTTCACAGATATTGTCGATAGGAACTATTGGCTGCAGTTTAGCCTGTGAGTTCTGTCAGAATTGGGATATTTCCCGGGCTAAACCGGATCAAGCTGCACACCGGGAAATTACTCCCGAAGCGGTCATTAAAATTGCTCAACAAGCGGGCAGTATTGGTATAGCATTTACTTATAATGAGCCAACTATTTTTGGGGAGTATGTGCTGGATATTGCCACGCTGGCTCATCAGTCCGGACTTAAAACGGTGATGGTCAGCAATGGTTATATCACTGCCCAAGCGATCGACGATATTTATCCTTTGATTGATGCGGCTAATATTGATCTGAAGTCTTTCTCCGAAGATTTTTACCGGCGCTATTGCCATGGTCAGTTAAAACCGATACTGGAGGCGCTCGAAAGGATAAAATCCATCGGTACCTTTCTTGAGGTTACTACACTGCTCATTCCCGACTTAAACGATAGTGACTCAGAAATTGAGCAGCTGACCCGCTGGATTGCCAATCATCTGGGCTTTGATACGCCGCTTCATTTTTCAGCCTTCCACCCTGACTACCACCTGCGGCATCTCAACCGAACCCCCAAGGCAACTTTGGACAGAGCTCGGATGATTGCCCGTAATAATGGTTTACGCTATGTTTATGAAGGTAATGTGCTCTCCGATAGAGAAGATGCTACTTACTGTTATAATTGCGGTAAATTACTGATTGAACGGGACGGATTTAGTGTGCTGCGTAGTAATCTGAAGGGAAATATATGCACTTGTGGAGCAAAAATAGCTATTGTGCAGTGAGTCCGAAATTATCAAATTATGACTAAATTTTTAAAGAGGGTTGAGGAATAAGAAATGTTAACAAGATTAAGTATTGAAGTAGACCGGAGTGAGCTACTCGAATTTAAAAGTGTACTGCAGAAGTTAGTCTCTGATAAGCCCGGCGTTGAAATCAAATTGACTCCTGCTGTCCGCGGCATTTGCCGTCTTATTCTTAAAGATATTGATAAATGGGAAACCTTCAAGAGTGAGAGATGGTAGTTTTCTTTCAAAAAACATTGATAATTACAATCAGTTTTGTAAATTCCAAAATGCTGATTAAGAAGAGGAATTCAAAGTATGCCAGATGAAATTTTCACTGATTTTGGCAATGCGGAAAATCGCCGAGCCTATCTCCTATCAAAATTTGATGATCTTCTTCAGGGGATCAATAATATTTATGGGAAAGAACTGATGGAAGAGTTGATTCGTCGTCTGGAAAAAACTGTTGTCCAGTTTCATCAAGATGTCCAGGAGCTAATTAATCAAATAAAGATTAGCAAAACGGCGGGTAAGAACCAATCCGATGCCGCTTTCTTTTCGGATTCACGCGAAGCTGCAAATAAGAATAGGCAAGACAGCAGCTTCGAAGTCAGCAATCCACCTCAGGACTGATTTAAATTACTATTTGGGAAAGGAAAATTGAAAAATAAATTTGGGAGTTGTGCATGAAAGAGATTATTAGAACGGTTGTTTTAGTGGCACTTATCGTCGTTGCAGTTTATTTTGCTTTTGTTGTTAACAAAGTGAATCTGCGCATGGATTATCTAAATGCCCAGGATTCTACTCATGTCGTTAGAATCACTGAATTTGACCACAATTTGAATGATCTGGAGCTACAGTTTATCGGTCGTGGAAAGCATATTCAACAATTTCAAAGAGACTTAAATATTATCAGACAAGATCTGGCAAATACTGTCAGACGCTTTGATGTTAAAGTAGATTCACTGGGATTGTTAATCCGAGAATTACAAAGTAATACTGAGAACCAGCTGGTGATTTTGAAACGAGATCAGGATGAAACTTCCGAGCACCTGACCCAGTTTCAGCGTCAGACCAACCGGACACTTACCGATATACAGACTGCCGTTAGCCGGGTGAACCGCGAGAAAGATGATCTGGAAAAGCGGGTAAAAGTACTCGAAACTCCTCCACCAGAAAAGAAAAAGTAGTCGTTAGTTCAAAGTAAACCTAAAGTAGCAGGGAGCTATATTATATTAGGGATGTATATACTGTGAGGGATAAGGTAATGAAACAGTTAATTTTGATAATCTCGTGTAGTTTTCTCTGGCTCAGCTGTGGAGGAGTAAAAGAGACTGTTCAGATTAGCGGTGTCACCGAGGATGATATTGCTCGTCGTCTGGTCCAGCAGGAGGGCGAAAGACCGATAATTAATCCGGAATCTTTACCGGCTAAGATTCCCCCTCCAAAAATTGTCACCGCCGCAAAACCTACCGAAATAGCTCCTGCTATACCCAAACCCGTTTCGGTTGCCCCGGCTAAAGCCAAAGCCGAGGTCAAGGTTCCGTTGGCAGATACTACAAAATTAGTAGCTGTTACATCGAAAGCCATTGATACTGTGGCAGTAAAAACGCCGTCAGCAGCGGTCGTTAGTCAGCCTCAAGTGGTTGTTAGTGCACCCCCGGTTACGAAGATGCCAGCGGAGCCTCAGGAAATTCCGGTACAAACTTCACCGGAATTAGGACCTTCAAAAGAACTTATATTTCAGAATTTATCTTTTGACGATATCTATTTTAACTCCGGTGAGTGGGCTATGCCCAGTTCGAGTTTTAATTCTAACTACTATGTTACTCTTGGCAAACTGGTCAAAGCCCTGAAAGCCGATCCGGAAATCAAAATCAGGATCTCTGCCTATACCGATAATGAGGGTAATGCTCAATCAGAGTATCAAATCGCACAGAAAAGAGCGCTTACTTTTGGAAAATTGTTAATTGAACTATTTCCTCCTGATAAGCGATGGGGAATTGCCGAGAGGATTGAGATAAATCCGGTAGGTTCGGCGGAGTTATTGGTTGAAACGCCCAATAATGCGCGGCGCATGTTGAACCGTCGGGTCTCTTTCGAACTATTCTATGGAGAACTGCGCAACAATCCTTACTCACAGTATATGGATACTAAAACAATATCCGCTGCAGCTCCAAAGGTGAAACCTGCTACCGGTACCTCGTCAGAATCGCTAAGCATTCAGCAGAAATTATATGATAAAGCAATGGTGCTTTTCGAGCAAAAACGGTATAATGAGTCAATTGACATCTTTGATGAAATCCTCCAGATTGATAAAAAACATCCTCTTGCTGATAATGCCCAATTTTGGATTGGTGAAGCATTGTACTATCAGGGTCGTTATCAGGAAGCCCTCCAGGTATATCAGCAGGTTTTTGGGCTGGGTAATCGCAATAAAGAGGCTTATGCTCAGGTCCGCTTGGGATATTGTTATTTGAGGATGGGGAATAAAGAACGAGCCGTTGAAGAATTGAAAAAAGTGCTACAGAACTATTCCAGATTCCCGGAGGAAGTCAAACGGGCTGAAATGGTACTGTCGAAGATTAGATCGGATTAATACCTTATTAAGATTGCTAATTTCAGGCAATAACTAAGATTGGGATTCAAGCAGAGTCTGGTAAATTACAAGTGCCGAGGGGGGGAATCGAACCCCCATGGACCGAGGTCCGGCGGATTTTGAGTCCGCTGCGTCTACCAATTTCACCACCTCGGCAAAAAGCAGGCTAAAATTAAGGCTTCTCGTATGAAAAACAAAAATTTTTTATAAGGGGGAGAGGGACAATGGCGGAAGTTAACTATCAAACGATTTCGGAAATGTTTGTTACCGTTACCAAAAAGTTTGCCGATAAGGCAGCATTTGGCTTTAAGGTGGGCGATGAATGGAAGACGATCACTTTTGCACAAGTCCGGGATACAGTGGAGAAAATCTCTTCTGGCTTGAAATCACTGGGACTCAAAATGGGAGATCGAGTGGGCATCATCTCCCCCAATAATCAGCTCTGGGCAATGGCCGACTATGGAACAATCTGTGCTCGCGGTGTTGTTGCCACAATTTATCCGACTCTGACAGCTAAGCAGGTCTGGTGGATTGCCCAGCATGCCGAATGCCGCTTTATCTTTGCTGGTGATCGTGAGCAGGGCGAAAAGGTTCTTTCACTGTTACCTGAGTTGAAGAAGGTCGAAAAGGTCATCATCCTGGATGATGCGCCATTTGCCCATGAAAAAATTATGGCGTTGACTTCGCTGCTGGAGCTGGGCGAAGAATATCGCCAAAAGCATCCGGATGAATTTGAAAAAAACGCCATGGCTATCGCAAAAGATGACATACTGACCTTGATTTATACTTCCGGTACGACGGGTGAGCCGAAGGGAGTCATGCTGACTCACGGCAATCTGACTTCCAATATCTCTTCCAGTTTACAAGTAATACTTGCCGATGAAACGGATATCTTTCTCTCATTTTTACCATTGAGTCATAGTTTCGAGCGAATGGCCGGGCATTTTTTAGCAACTTCAATCGGGGCGATGATTTATTACGCCGAAAATATCAACACCGTCGCAGATAATATGCAAGAGATCCACCCAACCCTGATGACCGCAGTACCTCGTTTTTATGAGAAAGTCTACGCCAAGGTGATTGACAGTATCTCGGCCGGTTCAGCAGTGAAGCAGAAGCTTTTCTGGTGGGCAATTAATAATGGTCGTAAGGCAGTTAATCTGAAATTAAAAAATGAACCTGTCAGTTCGATATTAAATGTAAAATTGGCAATAGCCAAAAAATTGGTCTTTTCAAAATTGCATGAGAAGATTGGAGGACGCTTACGTTTCTTTGTTTCAGGCGGTGCCCCGCTGTCGCCCGAAATTGCCGAATTTTTTGCGGCGGCCGGGATTACTATTTTAGAGGGGTATGGTTTATCCGAAACTTCTCCGGTTATTACGGTCAATCCTCTTGAGAAACCTAAAATTGGCACAGTCGGACCGGTGCTTCCGGGTGTCGAGGTTAGAATTGCGGATGATGGTGAAATTTTAACCCGCGGACCGCACGTCATGAAAGGTTATTTTAAAAGTGAAGAGGCAACCAAAGAGGTAATGGACGATGATGGCTGGTTTCATACGGGCGATATTGGACTCCTGGATGAAGAAAATTATCTCAAGATAACCGATCGGAAAAAGAATATTATCGTAACTTCTGGCGGCAAGAATGTTGCTCCTCAACCGCTGGAAAATGTCCTGGTTACTTCTAAGTGGATTGAGCAAATCCTGGTCATTGGGGATAGGAAGAAATTTATCTCAGCCTTAATCGTTCCATCATTCCCGAATCTGGAGGCTTATGCAAATGAGAAGGGATTGCAATGGGATTCTCGCGAAGAGCTAATCAAGTTACCTGAAGTAAAGCGATTATACGACCGGGTGATTGAAGAATCAATGGAAGGTTTCGCCCAATTTGAAAAAGTTAAAAAATACATTTTATTAGCTAAGGAATTTACAATTGAGGATGACGAATTGACACCTTCACTCAAGGTTCGGCGGAACATCGTCGAATCTCGTTACGTTCAGTTAATTAATAGTGTGTATGCAGAGGTTGATGAAAATTGAAGACCACTTATTTAAGCTCCGGCGTCAATATTAAAGCCGGAGACGAAGCAGTCAGACGAATAAAGGGTCTGGTAAAAGAGACTTTTTTACCAAACGTAGTGACGGATATCGGTTCCTTTGGAGGCTGTTTTGAATTTCCAACTTTACAATATAAGAGGCCGGTACTTGTCTCCAGCATGGATGGAGTGGGGACGAAATTGATCGTTGCCAGGCTGATGAAGCATCACAATACTGTCGGGCAGTGCCTTGTAAATCACTGCGTGAATGATATTTTGACAGTTGGTGCCCGGCCACTTTTTTTCCTGGATTATATTGGACTTGGTACCCTAAAGCCAGATATTGTCGTCGAAATTATTCAGGGATTGGTAACTGCGTGTAAAGAGAATCGTTGTTCTCTGGTAGGCGGCGAGATGGCCGAAATGCCTGACATTTACCGTAAAAAGGATTACGATCTGGTTGGGACGATTGTCGGCATCGTGGAACGTGAGCAGATGTTGCCGCGGAATGTTCAGGCTGGCGATATCTTGATTGGTTTACCCTCTAATGGACTGCATACGAATGGTTATTCCCTGGCTCGTAAAATCCTTTTAAAGCACCATAAGGCGACAGATTATATTAGTGAAATTGGTGGTATGTTGGGCGATGTCCTTTTACGGATTCACCGTTCTTATCTAAAGGCGGTGTTACCCTTGCTTGAGGATGCTGATTTACATGGTGTCAGTCACATCACTGGTGGGGGGATTGTGGGCAACACAATTCGAGTTATACCTGCGGGGCTAAAACTCCAGATTGATTGGGGTGCCTGGGAATGGCCCCCGCTTTTCAATTATATTCAGCGCCAGGGTGAAGTGGATGTAGAAGAAATGCGACATGTATTCAATCTGGGAATTGGTTTAATATTAGTCGTCAACTCAAATGCAGTGCAGCGATTTCTAGCCAATTTAAGAGCTAGTGGTGAAGAGCCAATAATCATTGGTCAAATCAACCGCTAACTTTTTTTAGTTAAGGTAAAGATGAAAAAACGGATACGGTTTGCGGTGCTGGGTGCCGGTAGCTGGGGAACAACTATTGCTATCCATTTGAATCACCTGCGTCATTGGGTAACACTATGGGAGTATTTTCCCGAAAATGTTGCTTATATGAATAAAACTCACCGTAATCCGCTTTTGGAAGGAATTCCCATTCCTCCAGAGATTCCCATTGTAAGCGATTTGCGAGCCGCGATCGAAGGCGTCTCGGCAATCGTGGTTGCTGTACCGTCTCAATCCGTGAGGACATTACTTGAGGGTTTACAAGGGCTAATCGGCAAAAACGCTATTTTCATTAATGTGGCAAAAGGAATCGAAGAAAATACAATGATGCGGATGAGTCAAGTCATTCAAGACGGACTTTCAGTCTTACCGGAAAAAATTGTGACACTTTCTGGTCCCAGCCATGCCGAGGAAGTCTCACGTCAGGTACCTACCGCCATCGTAGCCGCTTCGACCGAGATTGAGGCTGCCCGGTTTATTCAACAGAGTTTCAGCTCGTCATATTTCCGGGTTTACACCAGTACTGACATAGTTGGTGTTGAAATCGGAGGTGCGGTTAAAAATATTATCGCCATTGCCTCGGGTATCTGCGATGGTTTGGGATTGGGCGATAATACCAAAGCCGCACTAATTACCAGAGGATTGATGGAGATAATTCGTCTGGGAGTCAAGTTAGGTGGTCGGGAAGAAACATTTGCTGGGTTGAGTGGTGTAGGCGATCTAATCGTGACCTGTGGCAGCAAATATAGTCGCAATCGCTATGTCGGTGAGGAAATTGGCAAAGGTCGTAAATTGAAGGACATCCTTTCCGGAATGTCCATGGTTGCCGAAGGTGTTCGTACCTGCGTCACCGTTCACCAAATGAGCCGGAAATATCAGGTACTTATGCCAATTAGCAGTGAAATTTATCAAGTTCTTTTCGAGGGAAAGTCGCCGAAAAAGGCGCTCCATGATCTGATGGGGAGAGAACCGGTTGATGAGTGGCACTCCGTTCCGAAAGCATAATGCGAATTCGAAGCTTATTAATCCTGATTAACCTTCCTCTTTTAATAATAGCGCGGGAGCTGGAACGAGCGGCTCCCCAGCCAATCTGCGGCACGCCCTACACCTGGGGCAAGATTCCCGAAACCGTCATTATTCAGAGTTTGGCGAAACCGACCGCCGGTGATACGACTTTTTATATTCGTGACGACCTATATGCCAGCAGTGTCAAACTGATTGAGGTAGCTTTTAATAAAATTAAAGAAGCGAATGATATTGTCGTCTATGCTGAGTCGGCTGAATATGAAGCCGGCAGGGTGACTGCAACGGATGCTGATCAGCTGTTAAAAGCTCTGCTATATGAGACTCCGTCTGGCTCGATTAATCCGGATAAAGGGATATATGCCAACGAGATTGAGATTTTTGGTCCCGTTCCCGATGTGGATCAAAACGGGAAATTGTTTGTGCTATTGGTTGATATCCGCGATGGCTACGATCCGGAGACTTCAGATACCTATGTTTCCGGCTATTTCGATCCCCTGGATCAAATTAAACAGGCCGGTAAAGGTAATTATGGAGATATTATTTATATAGACACCAATCCGGCAAAAGTGGAGGATCCGGAGACTCAGGGTGTGATCGCTCACGAAATGCAACACTTGATTCATTATGGAGCCGATTCTGATGAGCAGCTCTGGTTAAATGAGGGCATGTCCGAATTAGCACCAGCGATACTGGGTTTTAGTTCTATTTCTTATAGCCTTTTTTTAAGGGATACAAACCGACCTTTGAATTCTTTCGACAATAGCCTGACGGACTATTCCAAGGTAGGCTTGTGGACCTTTTATTGTTATCGGCGCTTCGGCGTTGATTTTATCCGGGCTGTCGTCCGCGATAAAACCAATTCACTGGATAGTTACAAAAAGGTGCTGAATGATTACGGTTATTTAGTTGCTATCGAAGAGGTAATGCGGGATTGGTTTCTTGCCAATTTAATCAATGATCCGACTATTGCAGGCGGTAAGTATAGCTATCAGGGATTTGACATTCCGGCAATTTATTCCGATTATTTTCATAGTAATTTTACCCAGGAACAGATTATCAGTGCCACGGTCAATAATTCTGCTGCCCAGTATATTTGTTTTTATGCGGGTAAGAATATCAGTTATGAAATGTCCTTCAATGTTGATCCACAGTTTAAACTGGCAGGGGTTAAAAATTATGATCCACCGGTTATTACTTTTTATGAAATGACAAGTTCACCCTTGCGGCTGGAGGATCCCGACTTTGGATTGACCTACTCAAAGCTGACCTTGATTCCGTATTGGACGAGAATTTCGGCGACGGCAATTTCACGCTCGGTTAGCTATTTTGCCAAAGGAGCCGGAGGTGTTGAGGAAATCAAGATTACCTACGCCGAAACGCCAGCTGATTATATTCGACTGGATCAAAATGTGGCTGGGGTGAAGTTCATCCCGCCGGATAATCAATACCGCTTAGCCGGGATTTTGGTGAATGTCAGTAATGATTCACCCGTAATTGTAAAAATTTTACCCCAGCTGAACCAAACACCGGTCGTCAGCTATGAATTTATTCCCAACCAACTGGAATGGACAAATTATCTGTTTCCGGAACCGCTGATCTCACTGACTGGTTCCATGGTCTATGTTTCAGTTGAGAGTAATGACGAAAAGCAGGCACTTGGTTACGCCCATACGGCTCAAGGAAACGGGCGGGCATATCTTAAAATGGGTGATATATTTCAAGATTTGCACGATTTTCAGGTTGATGATGAAATCCTGACCGGTGATTGGTTAATCGGCGGCATTTTTCATAAAAGCATCATTACACCGCCAGAATTATCTATTATACCTGATACGCTCTTTTTCTGGAAGGGAGAGTCCTCGAAATCTTTTGAAGTACGAAATCTGGGTTCAGAGGCTTTGGATTGGGAAATTACTTCGCAAATGCCAGATTGGATGCAAATCGCACCGCCCGCAGGTGAAAATCTGCTTGGACTTCAGAAGATAAATGTCCAGATTAATCGCAGTCTGCTGATCCCGAATATTTATAATCATTCAGTCGTGGTCCAATCAACAGCGGGAACGGATTCAATTCTAATTTCTGTTCTGGAAAATAATGTTCACTATCCGCAAGTGGTAATTTACCCCACTAATATGATTTTTGCCGAAAAATCGGTTTGCAAGGTGCTTAAGGTCTTCAATATCGGCAACGGTCGCGCAGATTTTAGCTTTTCTACGACTATTCCTGCCTTGGTGTTCATTCCTGATCAGGGAGCGATAAATATTGATGATACGCTGGCGGTGAATGTCTACCTGGATTCAGAGAATCTCGGCCAGGCTGAAATTCCATTTTCATTTTATAATGGTATTAATACGGTCGAGATGAAATTTGTCTATTACGGAACAATTTCTCCGACCCCGGAAATGTGCCTGAAATTATTTCCGGTCTTTCCCAATCCCTATATTGCTTCATCCGGGGAATTAGCAAAAATTCGGTTTCGGCTAATTGAAGATTCAAAAGCTGATTTACAGATTTTCAATGTGCTCGGAGAACGAGTGTTGAAAGTTTCCATTGATAATCCGGATAGCGGTTTGCAGGTCTATCTCTGGAATGGGAAAAACCAGAACGGTCAGTGGGTAAGCAGTGGAGTATATTTGCTGCTACTCAGACAAAAGGGCAAACTCAGTCGCCAGAAGATGGTGCTGTTAAATTAGATTCGGATTTAGTACTACTAAGATAAGGTTGAGATAGTATTTATTCTAAACATCGGGTGTAGGTGTCTCGACAAAAGTGGAGGGCAAGCCCGGGATTGGTTTTTCAATAACCCGCATATTTTTCCATTTGCCGCCAAGAAAGCGTAGGAAGAATATTGTTCCAAGACTAATAATGTAGACGGTAATTATTGCCCAGCCGACGAAAATACTCTTTTTCCAGACGATTAGTGCCAGATAGGTTGGTACAATCAGAACAGTAACCGAGAGGAAACTAATCATCCACATAACGAAGCGGGTATCGCCGGCGCCCTTGATAGCCGCGGCAAAAATGATGTTCAGGGTATCGAAAATCGAATACAAGGCGACGAATTTCAGTAAAACAACGACAGTTTTACGGATGAATTCCATTTCGTCACCGGATGAACCAGCGGTGAAGGGTTTAATAAATATATTGGGATTGGTTAAATAAAGCATTGCCATCAGGGACATGTAAATAATCGTAATATGGAAACCGGAATAAACGCTTTTTTGAGCCAGCACCGGCTTATCTTCTCCGAGATATTGGCCGACCATAACCGATACTGCGATGCCAAATCCGATCATCGGCATAAAAGCAAGATTGTTAATGTTGAAAGCAATATTGGTAGCTGCCAGTGAGTCGCGCCCAAGTTGTCCCATCAGCATTAGAAAGGCGGTAAAACCGGCGATGTCAAGAAAGAACTGGACACCATTGGGCAAACCGAACTGGATTAGTCGCCGGAGGAGATGTAGATCAAATTTGCGACTGGACGAGGGGCAAAACTTCATGCAAAATTCGGGACGCATGATAATTATCAGATAGATTGTAAAACTTACGCAGGCTGACATGACAGTAGCGATTGCCGCGCCTCTAATACCCATTTCGGGAAAGCCGAAGTGACCAAAAATCAGGAGGTAATCAAAGATGATATTGGTTAAGGTTGCTATGAAATTGATCCACATCAATGGCCAGGGTCTTCCTCTGCCACTAAAAAAACTCGAAAAGGCTGAGGAGGCAATCGCCGGGAATGCTCCCAAACATAAAATTTGAAAATAGATCACTTCGAGCGATTGAATTTCCGGTGCGTGATTGAAAAAACTAAAAATCGGCCTGGCGAAAGGGATTAACAGCAGATGAACTATCCCACCAAAAATAGCGATGTAGCTGCCCTGCCACACAATCGGACCAATTTTTTTATATTGTTTTGCACCAAAATACTGGGCGACAAAGGTGTTGATGTAGCTGGCTGTTCCAATGAATAGGGTCATTATCATAAAGTTTAGGATTCCGGATGGCATTGCGGCAGCAATAGCTTCGGTTGAGTACCAGGTTAGAAACATCCGATCAACAAAATGCTGAATAGACCAGGCACTTGTACTGAGAATCAGCGGCAAAGCAATACCAAGTAATTCACGGTAACCACCCATTGAATTCCAGCGGTTTTTCAAAATGTTCGGCAAAGGATTCATAGATGAAATTTGCTAAGAATTTTACTGATTGAAAAAACGCCCAAAAACTAATATAGATAGGTATTCAAACCCAAGGAAATTTCGCTTAACCTAGATTCCTGATTGATTTAAAAAAGTTACCGTAGTAACTTAAACAACCTTTTTGACTATAGCTGACTATGAATTATCTGAATGAACAGCAAATCCTGATTATGTTGAGTAATTGGGTGCAAATAATCAATTCCCGCCGGAGTGGGAGTAGTTTACTGATTGAAGGTTACCTCAATCCCGGCATTACTCCGGAATACATACTGCAGCAAACTCGAGGTGCAGTTCCAAAGATCAGCTATTATAGGATTAACTCCCGGGATGTATTTGCAATTCGGCTAAAGAGCTTGCATCAAAAAATCCCAATGCTCAACCTAATTCTTCTGGTGTTGACGATTTGTTCGACCCTTTTTGCCGGTACATTATTAGCCGGATTTAATCCGCTGCAGGATTTTTCCTTAATCGTTAAAGGAGTACCCTTTTCCTTGACTCTAATGCTGATCCTGGGTGTGCATGAGCTGGGTCATTTTTTAATGGCTAAAAAGAACCGGGTTGATGCATCCCTGCCCTATTTTCTTCCGGCGCCAACTTTCATCGGAACTTTTGGCGCTTTTATCAAGATGCGGGCACCAGTTCAAAAGCGACGCGCACTCGTCGAGATCGGAGCAGCTGGTCCGATTGCCGGATTTCTGGTTGCGGTGCCGGCTCTCTTTGTGGGGCTATCAGCTTCTACAATTATGACGATCCCCGATACTGTCGGTCTAAAGCTGGGTGAATCAATTCTGATGAAAATTGCCACCTGGATAATGTATCCCGGTCTGTCTGATACGATGGATATTATGCTCCATCCGGTTGCATTTGCGGCCTGGATTGGGATGTTAGTGACAATGCTGAACCTGCTGCCCATCGGGCAATTGGACGGCGGACATATTGCCTATGCATTACTGGGCAAGTGGTATAAAAAAATTGGCTGGGGTGCATTAGGGGCAATTCTTATTTTAAGCATTTTTTCGGTCAATTGGTTAGTCTGGGCAGCTCTGGTTTATTTGTTAACCCGTATGAAACACCCACCTATTCTCGATAGTAATTCTCCGGTGACAAAATACGAAAAGTTGCTTGGTATCATCACTTTGTTAATTTTCATTTTAACCTTTATTCCAGTTCCTTTTCAATTTTAATAAAATCTAATTGCGATGCAGTTAAAGCAAAAGCCAGCAAGTAAGATTAGCAAGGTGCTCTATAAAGTAACCACCGAGCCGGTTGTTTTTAGTGTTCTAATCGTCTGCATTGTTTTGATCTCATTTCGGTTTACGATTTTGTCCACGCCGGTGAGGACCAATGATAATTCACGGAGATTTACTATTCCCAGAGGTACGAACTTGAGCCGGATTGCCAGTTTATTAGAGGAGAAAAAAATCATCCCTGCCAAGAATACATTTATTCTTGCGGCACATTTGATGTCAAGGAACAAATCGTTGAAAGCCGGGGTTTTTGACCTGGAGCAGGCGAAGGATTATCGCTCGTTACTGAATATCCTTTCTAATCCCCAAGCCCATTCTATCCGGATTACTATCCCGGAAGGTTACCAGACTAAACAAATTGCGGCATTGTTGGCAAATCAGCTAAATTTTACGGCTGAGGAGTTTATGCAATATCTAAATGACAAGAGACTTTTAAAACAGCTCGGGATTCGGTCACCCTCCCTTGAAGGCTATCTTTTTCCCGATACCTATGATTTTATCGATACGGATGATCCTCCAATGGTAATCCGGCGCACGGTAAATCATTTTTTCCAGATATTAGACGACTCGCTCCTGAATGAGATCACTGCCAGCAAACGTTCACTGCATGAGATTTTGACATTGGCATCCATCGTCGAGGGTGAATGTGTCGTTGACGAAGAGCGCCCGATTGTTGCTTCGGTTTATCTCAATCGTCTGCGCCGCAGAATGCGGCTGGAGTCTGATCCGACTATTCAGTATATTTTGCCCGACGGGCCCCGCCGTCTGTTGAATAGTGATATTGAGATTGATTCACCTTATAATACTTATCGCAGGCGCGGATTACCCCCCGGTCCAATCAACAATCCCGGGCTCAAATCAATTTTGGCGGCGATTAGACCGGCTGAAACGAACTATTTCTATATGGTCGCCGTGGGCGACGGAACCCACTCTTTTACCAATGATTATGATGAATTTTTAAAAGCGAAAAGACATTTTCAGAGAGTCAGGCGTAAGATCGCCTCGGAAACTATGAGAAAGAATTCTAATTGAATCCTTTACAAGGTCTAAATCCTCAGCAGCTGCATGCGGTTGAGCATCTTCAAGGAGCTCAATTAATTTTTGCCGGAGCCGGCAGCGGCAAGACTAAAGTACTGACTCATAAAATTGCCTATCTGATTCAGAATGGCGCAATTAATCCTGAAAATATTCTGGCTGTGACATTCACGAATAAAGCCGCAGAGGAGCTGCGTTCACGTGTCGAGATGTTTGTTGGCCAAATAGCAAAATACGTTCATATCGGTACCTTTCATGCAATCTGCGCTAAGCTCCTGCGCAATGAAATTGAGTCATTGGGATACACCCGCGCGTATACGATTTATGATGAGGATAATCAGATCTCTTTAGTTAAAAAAGTTATCGCGGATGCGGACATCATTCTGGAGCAGTTCAATCCTAAAAAGGTGTTGCACAGAATATCTTATTTAAAAAATTGGCTGATTGGAGCCGAGGATTTCAAGCCCCGACGGGGTA
Organism: uncultured bacterium; assembly: GCA_964546145.1. Taxonomy (GTDB): domain Bacteria; phylum Fidelibacterota; class UBA2242; order UBA2242; family UBA2242; genus CAZAKO01. The sequence continues at coordinate 1,675 of CAZJIU010000007.1, read as the reverse complement.
ACCAGCTAGATCAAATTGTCAAGCAGGTTTTCCCATTATATCAAGCGGCTTTAAAACGTAACAATGCGGTAGATTTCGATGACCTACTCCTCTTGCCTTTAAAATTGTTCGATTCCAAACCGGCAATTTTAAAGAAATATCGTACTAGATATCAGTACATCCTGGTGGATGAGTACCAAGATACAAACCGCCCTCAATTTTTGTTGATTGATCAACTGGCTAAAAAGCATCGCAATATCTGTGTGGTTGGTGACGACGATCAGAGTATTTACAGCTGGCGGGGTGCAAATATCGAAAATATCCTGAATTTCGAAAAGCACTTTCCGGAGTGTAAAGTGTTTAAACTGGAGCAGAATTACCGCTCGACCAATAATATTTTGAAAGCCGCCTCTCAGGTCGTGGCTAATAATCAAAATCGGGCTCGTAAGGAGCTCTGGTCGCAGAAGAGTGAAGGTGAGTTACTGGTCAAGCTTGAGGCTCAAAACGAGTATGACGAAGCTGCCCGGATCGCTGCCTGTATTCAGCAGGAGATTATCCGTAAGAAACGCAAATTCAAGGATTTTGTAATTCTGTATCGCACCAATGCGCAAAGCCGTATTCTGGAGGAAATCCTGCGCCGCAATAATATCCCTTATGTGATTGTTGGCGGGGTAAAATTTTATGAACGCAAAGAAATCCGGGATATTCTGGCTTATTTCAATATTATAACCAATCCTAAAGACAATATTAGCCTGAAGCGAATTATTGGTTTTCCTCCCCGGGGAATCGGCAAACAGATCCTGAATGAACTCGAAAATTTTGCCACGAAGCGCGGAATCTCGCTAATGGAGACCTTTAATTATCTCGATTTTCTCGAATTTTCGTCCCGCTCGAAAAAGGCAATTAAAGCATTCTATGAGATGATCAATCAGGCTAAAAAACTGCGCAATACCCTTTCTCTTGAGGAGTGGATACGGGTTTTGTTTGATAATCTTGGGCTTCGGCTTTACTATAAAGAATTAGGTGGGGAAGAGGCTCTCCAGCGTCTTGCCAATATCAATGAATTGCTGAATGATATCTCGGAATTTTGCCTATCGGAGGATCAACCTACGCTGGAATCCTATCTGGAGAAAGTTACACTCATGACCGAAATTGACACCTGGCAGGATCAAAAAAATGCCGTCTCGCTGATGACGCTCCATAGTGCCAAGGGATTGGAATTTACGGTTGTGGTTATTTGCGGCTTGAATCAGGGATTATTACCGCTGGATCGCGATGATTCGCTCAATGCCTTTGAAGAGGAGCGGCGGTTGTTCTATGTTGGATTGACCCGGGCAAAGGAGAAAATCTTTTTATCATCGGCGCAAATTCGCAATCGGGCAGGATTGACCCAATACATGGCTGATTCGATTTTTCTCCGCGAGATACCCGCTGAATTAATTGAAGTCAGTGCTTTTAAAGAGGGGATCATAACTGGCAGACGCCGTGCTGTACGCCCAAGAAAGGCAATTGTTGCGGACGAATTTGGTGAGCTGCCTCAACGTTCGGCAAATTTTGCTATTCTACCGGGAATGAGCGTCGCCCATAGAATCTTTGGGGTTGGTAAAGTAATCGAAATCAGCGGATCTGGTCCGCAGGCTCGTTTGAAGATTAACTTCCGCACCTGCGGTCCGAAAACCATCGTCGCGAAGTTTGT
>CAZJIU010000006.1:13700-56559 GCA_964546145.1 uncultured bacterium | reverse complement strand
TGAATGACCTTCACCACTCATATACGCATGTTCACCCACAGCCATAATAACAACATCAGCCTGACGAGCTGCTTGCAGTGCTTTTTTGAAACCTCCCTTATTATCACTATTAATTTCACAACCTTTAGCATAATCAATAACTACATCACCGCCTAGACGATTTTTCAATCCGTCGTGAATAGAAACGACGTCCTCTTTTCTGCCCATACATTGCCAGCAACCGAGGAGTGACTGCTGATCGTCGGCAAGGGGACCGATTAATGCAATTCTCTTGATTTTTTTCCGATCTAAAGGAAGGATATTTTTTTCATTTTTTAAAAGAACGATAGACTCTCGCGCCAGTTCCAGAGCAGTTTGAATATGTTCGGAATTCAAGATAATTTCTTTATGCAATTCTTCATCAACGTATGGATGCTCAAACAAACCCAGCATAAATTTCAGGCGCAAAATCCGACGCGCGGCATCATTGATTAAATCAATTGAGAGTGTGCCATTTGTAACAAGGGGTTCAAGTGCCGGAATATAGCAGCTACCTTGCATATCCATATCAACACCGGCGATAAGGCTTTTTACGGCTGCATCCAATTTATCTGCAGCGATCCCATGCTGGATTACTTCGGCAATCGAGTTCCAATCACTGACTACTAATCCGTTGAAGTTCCATTCCCCTTTTAGAATATCACGGAGAGTGAATTTATTAGCCGATGCCGGGATACCGCTGATTTCATTAAAGGCACTCATCACCGAACCGGCTCCTGCTCTAACGGCTGCTTCGAAAGGTGGCAAATAGATTTCGCGTAAGGTGCGTTCTGACATATCAGCCGTATTATAATCCCGACCTCCTTCAGCCGCACCATAGGCTACGTAATGTTTTGCGCAAGCCATCAGGGTTAAGGGATCAGATAGATTTTTGCCTTGGAAACCAAGTACCTGAGCCCTTGAAATTGCCGAACCTAAGAAAGGATCTTCACCGGCACCTTCGGCAATTCGTCCCCAGCGCGGGTCACGAGCAATATCCACCATCGGCGCAAAACTCCAACGAATTCCCTCTGATCCTGCCTCTTTCGCCGCAATCACAGATGTCTTGCGGATCAAAGCAGTATCCCAGCTTGCAGATGAGGCCAATGGTATCGGGAAAATCGTTCGATAACCGTGAATTACATCAAGTCCGAAAATTAGCGGAATTCCCAAACGCGATTCGGTTACGGCAATCTTTTGAATCCGGTTGGTTTCCTTGGCTCCGACTACATTAAGCAGCGATCCAATCTCACCTTTACGGATCATCTCTTCATATCTCTCATTAATCCCGCTAAGCTGAGTCATCTGCCCAACTTTCTCCGCAAAGGTCATTTTTGCTAACAATTCATCAATCTTGGCTTCAATTTGGGGATCAATTGTCCATTGTCCCATGAGTAGGGTTGATAAAAATCCAGCTACAAAAACAATTCGAGTAAATGACTTCATCTGATCCTCTTCTTTAGTGTTTATTTCATTAAAACCATTTTCTTCATATCATAATAAACAGTCTGATCCGATCTTGCATTGATTTGATAAAAATAAATTCCACTCGGAACCGTGGTTTCCCATTTAACTACATGGTAACCTTCAGTTTGCTTTTGATTTATCAAGGAAGCTATCTGCGAGCCTAATAGATTAAAAATAGTTATTGAAACAACTGCCGACTCGGCTAACTGATAAGCAATCGCTGTACTTGAATTGAAGGGATTAGGATAATTCTGACCTAATTTGAATGATTTGTTCATTATTGAATCATTAAAATCCAAATCACTTTGGACCTGATTGATGATCAGCCCATTCAATAGGGCGTTATCCCGATTAGCACCTAAATGGATGTCTAGGATGCCATCGCTTATCGAAATATTCGTGGCTTCATTTGTATAAGCCGTATGATTTCCAACCTCATTGAATAAATCCAAATTTTGGGCAATATAATCTCCTTCGAGATTGACATCAAAAATTCGTTTTCCACTTTCTTGAAAGTAATTTTCAGACATCATTAGCGTGACATTGTATTTTCCTGAAGGAAGTCGGACTTGATATTTGACCAATCCATACTGCTCGGTCTGATAAATAATATCATCCTCAGTTCCGGCTATTGCCTGCCCCGGAGACTGTCCTTTTGTACCCCCAATTTGCCCGTAATTTCGATCGTTAGCCCATTCCTGATCTTCAAGCCAACCATTAGTTGCACTGCCACCAACATTGATTTTCAAAGGATAATTCCAGACCGGTGGCATTTGAATGTCAATCACTTGCGCTAAAAGAGTGTTTGCAGGATCTGCACAATCCTTAATTCCCATAGATACTAACTTGTAATTTTGCTTTTCATCAATACCACTGGCATTCAATTTTGCCGAGCGCCGATCAGGATGCAAAACTGCTGTGTTAATGACAGCACCACTGATATTGTAATTAGCGGTATTTTCAGCGCTTGCCTGAGTAATCTCTTCGGAAAACATAACTGTGACTATCCCAGATTCATACCGTGCCCATACTACGAAAGAAGCATTTTTATCAACGTGTCCGACCTGGTTTTCGGCAGTCAAACACAAAATCACCAAACCATCCTGAAAAACACAATTATCCGCAATAAAATCACAGTTATTGCCATCCCAGGTATGAGTGGCTTTTTGCCAGCGAGACTGGTTCCAATCATCGAAGTCGTCGCGCCATAGCAGGCTAAAATTGTTATCAGTCCCGACATTGCCTGCATCGGGAGTATAAGCAGCGTAACTCACCCAGTCATAATAAGCAAAAAAAGGCAGCTGGCGATTATCCAGACTTCCCACCCAACCGGTATATTCTGGCGGCCAGATATTCATCATAATCTTCTGTGATTTATTGAGCGTCGTGATATGCTCGCCAACCTGGCGGTGAACTTCAATGTTATCCACAAACCAAGCAACATAATCAGGAGTCCACTCAATTGCATAAGTGTGAAAATCCACTGACGGATCAAACCCGACCCATTGATGATGAACATGATTGACCTGACCGGGAGTTATCACATTAAACTGGACGTCATCATGATAGCGACCAAGGATTTCAATATCCAGCTCATTCCACTCCTGAATACCATCAGCACCAAGTTCATGATAGGTAAAAAAGGTCGAGGTCTGACCTGATCCATGAGAAGCTTTATAATTTACCTCGAATCGCCCATAGCGATACTCGGATATTGTCCGAAGTTCGGCACCCTTATATTCTTTGCTCAATAAAAGTCCGTTAATCAAAATCAGGATAGCGATAAATTTGGGATAATATATAAAATTCATCTTGAGTCTATTTGATCTGTAATTTGCGACCGTAATCCAATTTATTGTCAGTTGTTAAAATTGGAAAGGTGGGGCTGACAATTGGATAAGGTACTCCGCTTTGCAGAGCAAACAGATCAATATCGGTCAACTTTATCTTTTCGAAGGCATCGGTGTTAATTTCAATTTCATCGGAGTATTTTGCCTGCAAACTATCAACATAAGGATTGAGATATTCCCTTATGGCTTTCAGATATTCTTTACCAAAATTTCCCCGAAACCTGTGTTCGGCAAGATATTGATTTCTCCAGTAGAGGGCAATTAAGTTATCCTGCCACATAGTAGTGTAATTTTGTACTGCGGGTAATTTATCATAGCCGGCTTTGTACGCTTCTATATTAATGTACTTATCACGGATCAAATCGGCGATGGCATATTTCAACTGCTCGGGAAATTCCTTGTGACTAATCTGCCTTTTGCGAAAAACCAGCGGGTGAGATTGAACTTCCTGTTCAAAATCAGCGACGGTCCAAATTTGTCCTGCGAGGGTAAACAGCTGCTCATCGCGTAGAGCCTGATAAGTCTGAGTGGCACCTGTATCGAGTTCAACCTCCTGCCCTTTTCCCCAAAATTTCTGGTTGAATGCTGCCTGTTTTTCCTGCATTGTTTTTAAATAAAATGGTGCAAGCAGCTCCGCCAGCCGATAAAAAGAGTGCTCGTTAAATTTCAGTGTTTTACCGTGCATAATATCTGCAACCTGCTGACGATACATTTGATTAGCCTGAATAGTTTTAATTTTTTTGCTGACGTTTTCCCGGCGTTTATTGACTTCATTCTCGGTAATTACCACTTCATCGGTCCAGCCGGCGACTTTCATCAATAAGTAATTGCCATCATCACTTTTAACCGGATGTAGGACTTCATCCTTTCTTAGTGGTTTACTAAAAATTTCATTGAATGTCGCCTCATTAATATCATCATTATAACCAACTTCGCGAACAGGGATATTTGAATCTTGAAGAATCTCAGCCGCCAGTTTCTCAAAATTGAATCCCTCGTTTTGATATAAATGATAAAATTTTTCAGCAGTTTTTTCGTCAGGCAATCGTACATACTTCATTCGATAAGTCCTACCAGCCAGTTGAAATGCCTGGTTTAATTCAGCACTGTCTAGTTTTATTTGATTATAAGCCCGATCATAGTAAAAATATTGACGCATTGCCTGCTCTTTACGACCTTTGATGTAGTTCTGGAATTCAGGATTGTTGAATAGTTCATTTTCGGTGCTGGCCTCCAGCGCCATCAATTTTTCGGCAATCAGTGAATTAATAATAATTTTGCGATGAATGTAATTATCACCTTTACAGTACTTCGGTCGAATAGTGTACTCAGCCCGCCGGATAAATTCATCCACTGTAATGATCCGATCACCAATGCGAACCAGGATACTCTCGAGCGGAATGGTAGTTTTTCTTTTACTACAGCCAATTAATCCCGATAGTATCAATAATAAAATAAACAGTGATTGATATACCCAAAATTCAATAATATTACATGATTTTTTTTGTTGATTAATCATTTACACCAAATTCATTCTGCAATTGCAGAGACTTCGGAGAATATAGCTTAAAATTGAATTCCAATGGTATAAGAATGTGAATTTCCCAGGATTCCTATCGGTTTAAAGGCATAGTCCATACTGATTACAGAGTTGTGTAAAAAGTTTAGTTTTAAACCGCCGCCGAAAGTCATTCCAAACTCTGAATCTTCCAGAAACAAAGCCTTATAGCCACTCCTTAGTGCAAAAGTACCAATCCCGGGAAACGTCAGTTGATATTCGGCACCTAAATTAACCGATTCGGCATTATTATTGGGATGTAGGGCATCAGCTGCCAAAGTCAATTTTTGATTTCTCAAAACGATTGGTTGAATTGATACTCCAATCCGAAAGATCAATGGCAATTCCCATTCCTGTAGACTAAATTGACCTTTGACGGTGCTGTAATTGCCTGCTTCATCCGGCAAAATATCAATTGGAAAGAGGAGATCCATACCGTTGTAGCACATCTTTGTCCCGTAATTGGAAATGCTCATTCCGATCCGCATCCCGTCTTCAAACTTACCGGAACCAGGGAAGAAGCCGGTATTGACAATCACTCCCAGGTCTAAAGCCATAGCACTTGCACTGGTATGCCAGATTTGCGACTGAATATATTTTCCTGAAGCTCCAAAGGCAAACCACTGAGCCAATTTGCGCGAGTAGCTTAAGGTAAAAGCATAATCATTAGCGGTAAAAATTTCACCAGTACCATCCTGATTTTCAAGCGTTGTCACTTCCATATCTCCATAGCCAAGGTGATCAACCCCAAGAGCAAAAGTACCAATCAGCGGCACAACATAGGCAGCACTTATGTAAATTGAATTAATATCAATAACCCAGGGCTGGTACATAAAAGCCACTTCATTTTGATTCAGAAAAGCAAGTCCGGCGGGATTCCAATAAATTGAGGATAATCGCCCCACCATGCTGACAAAGGCTTCGCCCATGGCATTGCCGTCACTGCCAATACCAATCTCTAAAAAATTAGCTGCAGTTGTACCAACCCGATGCGGTCTTTGGGCAAAGATTGTTGGATTAATTACAATTAAAAATAACCATCCGACAATGAATATTTTAAAAGTCTTGACTTTTTTCATCAGCGCACCTTCTATTCGCTCGTTCTTCATAAATAATTCCCTTACTATTTGATAATTGCGAATTTTCCAACTTTTTCATCCTTGGTTAATTCTGACTTCACATGATAGAGATACACGCCGGCTGCAATCTCGAGGTTTTCCTTACTCAGTAGATCCCATTGAGCCGTGCCATCATCCGCGTTATTGTTTACATTGATCACATCAACCAGAACACCACTAACGGTAAAAATTTTAATTGTACACTGAGCCGGCAAATGAATGAACGATATTCGCCGACGTTGATTCAAATACCAATTGGCTACTGAAGTCTCCATCGCATTGGTTGCCACATAGGGATTTGGCACTACTTTGATATTCTTCATTGTCTGTTTCAATTCAACTTTATCCAGTTCACCAGCTGGTAGAATTCTAAATGCAATTGTGTCGGTAATAAAGAATGGTCGTCTAAAAGTAACATGATAAACGTCACCGGCTTTGGGCAATTGACTGGCGTCCCCGAAAACATTCAGAAAATCGAAGGCAAATACCGCACCCGCCCAGGTTCCGTTGGTCTTTAAAGGACCAGCATAAATCCGATCGGTAAGAATATCGAATTGTCCGTTTTGATCTAAGTCGTGAACGATTAGATCGAGGGTTGCAAGGGAGTCAGGAAATGTCCGATTTACCACGTAGAAATTAAAATTCTCTCTATTTAATAAATGATTTATAATTCGTTCATTACCGACGCCGTAAATCCGGGTAGCGCTGCCCGCACCGGTATAACTGATCCCGTCAGTAAATACTATATCATAATCCCAGGCGAAAAATTTTGATTCGCGACTGGTCGGTGTCACCCGTATCGGTGCCGAGCCAGTAATCCAACCTGAATTTTCATAATCATAAACCGCCGAATCTACCCCAACGTTGATACTCAAACTGATCCCATCGAAAACGTCAGTCTTAATTGTTTTTTGAGAATTGATAAACCATTTCTTTAAAGTATCATCATAAACCAGATTCGTGCCAATAAATTTTTCTGAGTTTTCAACGTAAACATCCAGAGAATCAGTTGCGTCCAAAACTTTGATACTGTTGTTCCGATACAGAATTCCGTATGGAAAATCTTTAACAATTTGTAGTGTATCAATTCCAAAAGTGACTTGATAAAGATGATTCTGCTTCAAGCTTTTATTAGCCAGAATATTAGGAATAACAGTCCCACAACCAATTTTATTAGTGTTTTCAATTAATTCAACATCCTCAGGTACATAACCGGCTGCTTTCTGATGAGGAACGACAATGGCGACATTTTTATCAGTGAATTTGATTTCCTCTGCCTCATCCAGTTTGATTACTGCATTATTCTCAGAAGGAGCGATACCCGGACCAATATCTGGTGCTCCATAATCGTAGGCTACGATGGCATAATAATAAGTTCTACCATTCTGAACATTGGTATCTTCAAAGTAATGTTGAATACCAGCATCGGATCCTAAGTAGTAGCCAACACCATTCACCAGACCAAAATCGGTGAATCCGGTAATATTATCTTTTAAGTCACAGCGGAAGATTGGTTTTCCGTAAGTGGGAGTACCATAGCCATCGGTTATTACCACCGGATCGGACATTTTTTTATCGGTTGCCCGATACAATTTATATCCTTCAAAGTCATTAATATTGCCCATGAAGGGATCACGGGTTTTCGTATCGGCAATATTATCCCAGGTTAATGTTACCTTACCATCACCGGCGGTAGCAGTTATAGTGGGCATTTTCGGCGGCTGGGCAAAGCGATAATCTTTCTCATAAATTACCTGAACAATCTTTTTTAATTCAAACAAAGCCGGAGCCAGGTGTTCCGGCGAGCTTAAACCCTCCAGCGGGTCGAAAGAGTGCAGCTCCGACATTGAAATTCGTTCAGTCAAACCTTGATATAGCGCAAAAGGACCAGAGGCAAAAGTCTCGACAAGATTGGAAATATTGCCTAAATACTCGATTAAAGTATCAGAACCAATGACTTCCCACATGGATTTGTCATTGCGAAACCATTTGTTGTAAGGCGGTTGGTGAGGCTGAATCGGAAACAACTGGAATGAGGTCAACCCGACCATATCCGATTCGCTCACATCAGTAAAAGCAAAATTCGGTTCACAGCCAACTCCTTCGACAAAATCCGGTTTATGATTACATTCACCCTCATCCGGACCATAGTAATTCAGTTCCGTCGGTCCGACACCATCGAGACCAACATCATCGCCCGCATATTCCCCGGTTTCGTTGACCCAGACCGGATTATTGTCAGTGCCTATATTAACAGCATAAACGCCATTGCCATTAAGATCTAGACCATCTTCCCAATCCTGATCTTCGTCACCTTGATAATGACCGTGAAGATCCTCTTCAGTAAGAGAATAAAATTCCAGAAAATCATTCAGATTATCAATTCCATAATAAGGATCATCCACATATGAACCGGCACCATTATCCCGTCTTTCATTTATTATACCATCTTCATCATTATCAATGTCATCAAATGCCAGACCAGGGCTCTCAAGATAAGCGAAACCCATTGTGCCGGTTTGATAGCCGCCCTGTCCGACGCCGTCAATATCCCAGGAATAAGCTAGATCAATTTTTCGATCAAAGTAGCCGAGTTCGTCGTCTTCGCCTTGACCAGCGATATTATCTCCAATAGCATTATCAACCCAATAGCCGAATGCCACTTCTGGCAGGTCGTAATTCGAGATATTGGCAATATTATATTCCCAAAACAGGGCATCCTGAGCTTGCGGATTTTTCCACTGGAAACCGCGCTGCATAACACGAATTCCGAGTCCACCCCAGGGTAAACCTTGCTGAATTGTGACATATTCAGGTCGTTTATCTCCAATTTTAATTCCTGGTCTCGGATAATATTTTACTCGATCTTCCGGACCGAGATATTCCTGATCCTGAGCATCATTGGCTACAAAATAAGTTTCTAAATCAGCATAGATTACACCACGTCCGAAACGGCCATCCCATTCCCCTTGCCATTTTAGAAGATCACCGGTAGCCGGCCAGCCCTGAGGCGGCCAGGAGAGTGAATCGTTACTCATTGCGGGATATTCGCTATTGACGTTAAAATAGCCAAACACGGGGTATAATCCCCATTCATATTGACCAGTGGGATCGGTGTCCATCTCTTCCCGATACTGTGTTTGTAGAAAATACAAAGTATCGAGTTTTTGCTGCGCATCAAGTGAAATTATCGTGTCGGGATCAGTTACCGGAATAGTATCCTGGGTAATAAAAACCTGGGCACCAATTAGTAATCCGATACCATCTATCATTTTAGCACCCTCATAGGTGTTTGGCCATTTGGATACTTCTACCTTGGGCCAATCGGATAACTGAGAAGTATTTCTGAAATATAAGAGAATCCTATTGCCATCCATATATCCTTCACGGATTGCAGTCGGATCACCGGCTGGATCATCGGGACCATCGTAAAGTCTACCCTGCCCGTAAAGGGCTATGTTGATTAGCAAAAATATTATAAGCAACGATAATTTTCCATAACTGCTTTTCATTAAATTCTAACCTCCTGAAATGATCATTTTATTGAATCCATCCAGTGGATATTTAAAAGTCTAGACCAATACCAACTTTAACTAATCGCGGCGCCGAATAGGCACTGGGATCCTGAACCCGGTCAAGATACTCGTTAAATTCACTTTTATGGCTGGCTAAATCGGTATCTCGAATAATAGCCGTATATGCTCTGCCCGTCTGACCGTTGACCCAAACTTCATTCAGGCGGTCAAATAGATTATAGACGGTTAAAGTTAATTGCATTTTGAGCTTTTTGGAGATTTTCAGATTGTAATAACCATTGAAATCAAAATTGAACTGTGCCGGCATCCAGGAGTTATTTGGGAGTAAATTCACTCGAAAAAGAATTGTATTGCTAACCGGTGTCCAGGAATAAGGTGTACCGGAATCAAAAAATCCGGTCAGGTTACCGCCGAAAGTATCGTTATTATAACCGACAGTGGCGTTTAAGGTATGGCGTTGATCCCAGGACATCGGAATCATCTGGGCAATCGGATCAATGCTATCTCCGGCACGATCATAGGTCATGGTCGGGTTGTCCGCATTACCACGTGTATATTGCAGTGTGTAATTCAAACCGGTTGAGAAGCTACGCAGTTTCCATTTATATTTGATTTCCAGTCCCCGGGCATTACCGTAGTCCTTGTTGGTATAGAGACCGTATTCGATCTGGTCGTAAGTACTGACGACCTTGACACTTAGCAGATCATAAATATCTCTGTAAAAAAGAGCTACTTCGAGGTCCATCCCAGGCACCAGTTCCTGCCAGAGTCCAACTTCATAAGTAACCGTTTTTTGGGCATTGATTGTGGGATTTCCAAGTATTGTCGAGTAGTCCGTCGGTGCGATTCGATAGGAATTTCCGACGTAAATTGCAAAGGCGGGCGGCATCTGGAAAAAATGGCCATAACTGAAGTGTAAAACGGCAGCACTGCCCAACTGGTATGACAGACCCAGACGGGGACTGAGCTGGGTTTTCGGCTTGGCATAGACATACCGCGACATTTTCTCCTGATCATCAAACTGAATGCGATTATCCGGATTACGCCACTGAGTCGGGTATCTTTTATTAGGATCAAAGTAGTCATAGCGCAAGCCCAGATTTATTACCATATTATCAAATTCCATTTTATCCTGGAGATATACTGAATATTCAAGCGAGGTAACATTAATCGAATCGGTATAGATTGTCGTATCACTTAAGGTTACCGCCTTATAATTTGGAAAGATTACTTTATATTTATCATTAATTACCTCAAAATAGTACTCACCTTCAATATCCAATCCCTTATATAAATTTTGAATTTGCCGTTCCTGACTGTCAATCAGATGCTGGGTGGCTTGAATCCCGGTTTTAAGACTGTGATGCTTATTCATTTGCCAGATAATATCGAATTTTACATTCTGGTCAATTTGGGTTCTCTCGGTGTGGTGCTTTTGTTGCCCGCCGGTATAAAATCCTGGACCATCACTTTGACTGTAGACATCGTGAATATAGCGGGAGTCTTCAGGATTCTTATACAAATAGTTGCCATAATAGTTATCTATATAAGACAATTTCAACTCGTAGAAAAGCGAATTGGTCAACATATGATTTAAATTCATAGCAAACATATTGGACGTTCGCCACTGTGTAGCTAAACCATCGGGATTATATTTATAGGCGTGATTATAATTATGCCATTCGTCGTTATTTAAGGTTGTCAGGAACGATATCCTCAATTTCTTAAAAAGTTCTGCTGATAACTTACCCATGAAGGATTGATTAACGCTTCGATTCATGGGCACATAGGCACTGTCACCATTATACTCTGTATACCATAATTCGGGATTATCCTCGCCATAATAACTGAAATCATTAACATTAAAGAGACGATACCCATTCAGATGATTTTTATTGTTCTGATAGCGGTAGTTCATTAAATAAAATAATTTGTTCTTCAAAAGAGGACCATTGAGATTAATCTTATAATCCTGATTCCTGTTTATTTCGGAGGGATCGAGTCCAATGAAAATATTGTCATAGGGGGTATAATAGTTGGCTAAGGCACCCGAGAGCGAACCGTGTAATTCATTATTACCCACTTTGGTAACGGCATTAACAATCCCGCTCATGGCTTTGCCATATTCGGCATTGAAGGTACCGGTAATGACTTCCAGATCCTGGATAGCTTCCGGCTCCAGGTCTACTGAGCGACCCTCACCCCCAAAACCCTCATCTACCTGGATACCGTCGATCATATAGGAGACTTCGGTTGGTCTGCCACCCCGGAAATGACCTTTGACGACTCCAGCCTGCATAGCTACTACATCTGATATACTCTCAATCGGTAATTCCTCTATTTCGTCGGCAGATACATTTTTTACGGTGCTGGTCTGATCTTTTCGAATCGAGATTTTCTGTGCGGTAACGACAACCGTTTCCCCCTCTATCACCGTGGATTCCAGCTTAATTTCAAAATATTCAGTGCGATTAACTGAAATCCGTACATCTCGAACAATCACTGGCTTATAACCAATCATCTGAGCTTTTACTGTATATTCTCCCGGTCGCAGATTAATGATGAAAAAATCGCCATTTCCATCCGCCGCGGCTCCGTAAGCTGTTCCCTCCAGAATAATGTTAGTCCCTGGCAGCGGAAGCCCGGTTTTAAGATCGGTAACCTTGCCGGATAATTTACCAGTAGTCTGTCCGGTTGTAGGAATTATCCAAAACTGAATCAGCAAAATAATGGAAATCTGGAAAATTTTGTTGATTTTAAACATTGTCATAAAATTTCCCTTTATACATAATTAATGATGACAGTATGAAAAAAAATATGATCAATAAGATCCGGATTATTTTATTTTCCCAAAAAACCAATATAGTAGGGCACAGTAATTTCGCTGTACCCTACTATCAATAGCAATCAAGTTTATTTAAGCAATAACATCTTTTTGGATTGACTAAATGATCCAGATCGAATTTGATAGAAATAGATTCCCGATGGCATATCTTGAGCATTCCAGATTATCGTATATTTACCAGTTGGTTGATACTGATTGACAAGTTCTGCTATCTGTTGTCCAGCCATGTTAAAGACCCGGATAGTCACATTTCCCGAATGCGGAATCGTATAACTGATATTCGTTGTCGGATTAAAAGGATTGGGAAAATTCTGTTCCAGACGATAGGATTTCAGCACGTTCTGTTCAGGCATATCTATAGCACTCTTGTAACCCATTGTATCGCCGATCCACGTGTAGGCCCATTCCGTCGGCCACTGCCAGCCATTATCGGTATTATAGGGCGAAAAAGCAAGATTGCCTTGCCAACTACCCCCATCATTATCATGAAAATAGAGATCTATCGGGATTCGCATACCGCGTTTTGGATGAAAACGAGCATCGCTAGTGTTTCCGGGCATGGTATTCAGTGGTATTTTAGCTTCCAGCACCCAATCCACACCGCTGAAATCCGCCAGGTAAAAATCGGGATCATCCAGTGTCCAGATGGTAGTTCCACCATATTCATTTATGATACCGTTTGGATGGATCGGTATTTTATAATCCGGTTCTGCGCCCCTCTTATTAGAGGTATGTTTCCCTCCGGTCGAATTGTACAATCCGATAAAGAATTCAAAGGCATCCTGCTCATACCAGGTTCCCGCGGGATCAAAATTATAGGAATCGTCAATGACATCTGCCGCCATATAGAGATTATCATCATCGATAGCCAGATATACCGTAGCTTTCAGATCCAAACTGTCCGTTACCGTACCGGAGGCGACATTATTCACTTCAGGTTTCAATACCCAGGGCATGATATCACTGTTCCACCACTCTGTAAGATCACCATCAGCAGCAAATCCGGTCGGTACATCCTGCGAAATGATTGGAATACCCTGTGCCGTATTGGTAACAGCACCGGAAAGACCGGCAGACCCCATATTCCCAAAAGCATCTTGACAGACCACCGCATAATAATAGGTCAGATCATGATCTTCCAGCGGATAATAGATATAGTGAACCGCACTTTGAATTCCTTCCAGCACTTCTGAAGCAATGATTTCGACATTATCAGCACCTACATCCGTGATTGGTTCAAGACTGGCATAGACATTATAGATCTCCTCTGATTCGCCAAGATTATCCTGCCAGATAACTAAATTGTAATAATCATATTGTGCCGCATCCACCCCTTGAACTTCCAAAGGATTGACAATGTCAACGATTGGATTACCAGTCCACAAATCATCCAAATAGATAACTCGCCCAACCACTGAATTTTCTTCAGACATAAACTGAAAAACTGTAACGTTGGTTGAATCGAAATTAGCGGTACCGTCAATATACACAAAATCGGACAGTTTAAAAGCATAACTGTGCCATTCGCCATCATCCGTTGGAGTAAAAGTCATTCCGCGTTTTGCGGTACCATCCTCAAATTGAAACCGCATAGCCGGAGTACCCGATTCGGCTTTAATTTTTACTTTCAAGGAGTCGACTCCCCAGGCAGCTGTCAAATCACGGCCAGGACTAATATCAAATCCGGCACCTGTCGAGCCGGTCCCCCATTCGTCACCCTGAGTCCATTTTAACGCGTTTGAACCGGGAGTATAACCTACGCCTTCTTCGATTTCCAATGTCGATTGTCCCCAGGTAAACGTGGATAGTGTGCTATGCAGTGTTTTACCGTTAAAAATAATAAAGGGCGCTGCAACTGGTGCTTGCAATGTCATATTATCCAAAATAAATGTTCCTTTGGAACAGTCTCCAACTCCACTCCCGCTGATTGACCATTCAAAAGTAAATCCTTTAATCTGGTCACGATCAAGTGTTTGATTTCCGGCTATTCCGGCCCAATTTGTCATTTGAAATATATCAGATATATCCTGATTACTACCCGAAATACCGTCTAATGCAATCTTTATTTCATTCCAACCCGGTGCGTTATCAAGGACTTTGTGAAATGAATACCAGTATTCACAATTTGCATTAGTATAGGTATCATATCCAGTAGGTGAGTCACTCACATCCTGTAGACACACTCTGAACTGAACTCTTTCAGCTAAATTTTGAGGGACAGCATTGTAGTAATAAAGTGATATTGAGTCATAAGCGGACCAATCATACACAGAATTTGGGTCAGGATGATAATGTTCTATTTTTGTATATCCTCCCCAAGATTCGGTATTGTGAACACCATACTCACATTGCAGTGCACCATCACCCATCATAACTGGATCATCTACATGGCTGAGTATCACAAAGCCAGAATCCGGGTTAGCACCGGCATTAACTTCATAATGTCCTCCTGGCCCTGTGAGCTTCGCCTGTATATGATCATTCCATGTCCAGTAATTTGTATCGGTCGAAGCTACATCAAAACTATTGATCACTCTTTGTCCATAAGTAAAACTTACAGCAAAGATCAATACCAAAACTAATAATAACTGTTTCTTCATGTTCTCCTCCTTCGTTTTTAGTTGATAGCTCATGGCTTCTCCCATAAAGTCCTATCAGTACCAAAAATAGATATATTTATTTTTCAGCCTCGTAATCCACATTAGATAAGTTAGAAACAATAATTAAGCCAAAATATTTTCATATGTATTTGGGATAATCACGACTACAATCAATAGCTCATAATTGACCCGTTATACAAAATATTATTAGATTGATAATACCCTCATTATCTTTTTAATAAGAAATCCGTTATTTAAGCCCGAGCTCCTTTGCAATGCGGTAGTAATTCGGTGGCGCCAAGCCTAATTTTTGGGCGGCTTCGGCATCGGTCTGGGATTGTTCCCGAACAAACTTTAGATACTCTTTCTTAAATTGTTTTTCGACTTCTTTAAGTGCTACAATATTTTCGGGATTAAAGTCATAATGAGATGTTTTTTCACGATAATCCATTTTCATCCCGATGGCATTAAAAACAGCCTCTCTGGATACGGTTTTCTGGCATAGAAATAATATTCGTTGAGTAACATTTTGCAGCTGCCGGATATTACCTGGCCAGGCATAACTCACCAGAATTTCCATGGCACCAGATTCGAATTCTGGCGGAATTCGGCCCATCTCCTTGCTATATAGATCCAGATAATATTCAATTAAAATCGGAATATCTTCTTTGCGTTCTGCCAGATCAGGAACGTATATCTGGAGCACATTCAAGCGATAGAAAAGGTCTTCGCGAAATTGCTTTTCAGTGACCATTTTTTCGAGGTCTTTATTGGTAGCTGCAATAATCCGAACATCTACGCGATAATCTTTTTTGCGACCGATTTTATCAATTTGCCCCTCTTGTAACACCCGCAGTAATTTCGATTGCGCTGAAAGCGGAAATTCAGAAATTTCATCCAGGAAAACCGTCCCGCCGTTGGCTTGTTCAAAAAGTCCCGCCCGCGATTCCTGGGCGCCGGTAAAAGAACCTTTTTCAAATCCAAACAGTTCACTCTCGATTAGTTCGCCGGGAATGCTGCCACAATTAATCGGTATAAAATATTCGAATTTGCGGCTGCTTAGATAATGAATATTCAGAGCCACCAGCTCCTTACCCGTTCCGGATTTCCCATAAATAATTATATTGGCATTAGATTCGGCGTACTGGTTAATCTGCTGCTTTAATTTTTCAATAGCGGGTGACTTCCCGATAATGTTCTTCCTAGCTAAAATGTCCAGGATATTCTGATCCAGTTTCTTTTTTGAATTATGATGTTCAAGTTCGAGTTTTTTCTTCTCATAGGCATTGACAATACTCAGGATAAAATCGGTTGGTTGATAAATATAAGAGTCAATATCGCCCGGATATTTGGTACAAAACCAAAAAGCACCAGCCTGAATTAAGCGATTGGCAAAATCAAAGTCAGTTTGATAAATAGTCATTTTGGTAACGACAATAATCTGGATAAAAGGATTGATTTTTTTGATTTCCCGAATCAGTTCTTCACCCATTATTCCGCCGGCAATCTGAAAATCCATAATGATTACATCATAGATATTCTTCCGAGATATCAGGTTTAGAGCGTCAGAGCCGCTGGAGACAACATCAGAGATGATTATTTGTGAGAATGGAGCAACAGTCCTCTTGATCCGGCGAATGTCAAATTCTTCGTCTTCAATCACTAAAATTCGAATCGGATTTTTAATCATTATAATTAATTCTTGGTTATTTTTGTGGAATTGTCAATGTTATTATGCACCCTCTACTCGGGAGATTATCCGCATCAATCTGCCAGCCACAGCGTTTAGCGCTTAATTCATGGGCAATATAACAGCCATATCCCGAATTTTCGGCATTTTCCCGGGTTGAGGTATTTTCCAGAAAAACCCTTTTAATTCCATCCGTATTTCGCTGCAGTAATTCCGGAACAATTCCCTTACCGTTATCCAAAATCGCCACTTCCGAGATTCCTCTGTCCTGATAATATCTTGTTCTAAGGGTAATAGTGACATTGCGATCCAGGTTATGGTCAATACTATTCTGAATTAGCGGTTCCAGAATTTCCCAGATGACATATTCATTAATATAAACCTTAGGTAAATTCTTATCTAATTCGAGAATAAAGTTAAAAGCCGTATTTTCGCCAGTAACTCTTTTAAAAAGATATTTTACCAAAAATTCGATAACCGCATTTATGTCGGTCTCGAAAATCGGATTGCGGGTCGCATGAATTGGAGGATCATACCACTTCATGTCATATATTACCCGAGAAATAAAATTCGAATAGCGAGTAACTATATATTTGAATTGCTTGATATTCCGGGTATTAAGCGAACGGATCTCGTCCTGAATAAAACCCATCACCTTTTCGGCTTTATGATGAGCGTGATAAATTCTTTTAGTAAAAAGAGTTTCTTTTTGATGGGCAATTTCAGCTTTGAGCTGATGCTCTCGTTCTTTGAACAGCTCAGCTTGAGCCAAATCACGATCGCGAATAGTCTGCGAGGTGATGTAAAACATTGCCAATAACCCAAACAAAATCAAAGCTGTAAAGATGATCCCGGTCTCATCATATACACTTGATATTTCCTGTGCAATATTACTAACATCTGGTGTAATTTTCATGTAAACAATGCCTTCGAATTCGCCCTTTGGGACAAAGGGAATTAAGACATGAAAAGAGTGAAATTCATCCCAGGTGCAATATATTTGTTCAGTGTCCTTGATCTCTCTGATAATAGATTGATAATGGTTAATCGCGTAATTGTATTCGAGATTTTTAGAGTTATGGGGAATTTCATGCTGAAAAATAAAATTATAAAGATTATGTCCTTCATCAATTGCAAATAACTTTTCACCAGAATCAAAGATCAGGCAGGTTTCATCAACATTCTGCTCTAAGGTCTGCTGATTCAGGATAATGTCAAACGCCTGAATTGCTCTGCGACGCGATTCGTCAGTTATCAGCGGATATGAAAGACTTTGTTCTACTAAAAGTTCTAAAGAGGTGGTCGTCAGATTCCCAAGCCGGATCGCGGAATCGCGCCGATATAAATCCATGGTTTGTTCGATTAGCTTCTTACTTGAGATATTATGCAGATAGGTTAGTAAAAATTGGAAGGCGGCTAAAATAATAAAAAGAATAATAAAATGCCGAATCTCAAACCGGTAATCCTTTAATCGTCTTCGTAAACTCATCGCTACATCTAATCATCGTAAAAATATTTGGTCGGAGGCAATTGTCTGATCTACAAGTTGCATGGCTTTCTCAACTGACAAATCCTGTTTTAAAATACCGTTCAAATAGAATGCCAGAATATCCGAAATCTTGGTATAGTTGACCACCGCCGGACGATAGATTCCATAGTCCATCATAGACTCAAAAAATTTGATATAGGGGTATTTCGTTACAGTTTGCTGATCGTTATAGATCTTTTTCAGGATTGGTAGATAGCCCGAGGTCTCAAACATAATCTTTTGTGCTTCTTCAGAGAGAATATAATTCAGGAACTCGATAGATTCGGTCTTCTTCTTTGAGTACTTCGAAATCATCAAGTTCCAGCCACCAAAGATGGTTACCGGAGGATTATCTCCAAAATGAGGCAGATAACTCACCCCAAGATTTTTTATTTTGATGGAATCAGCTGTACCTACCGGCACATCTTTTAAAAAATTTGACCATCCCCGAAAAAATGGTGCATTCTGTTCCAGGGCATATAGATATGATTCTCTTTCGATGAAAGAACTCACTATCGGTGGTGTTACTTTATATTTTGTTATTAAATCCAGCATAAACCTGGCGCTTTGTCGTCCAGTCGGGGTATTCAGAGAAAATTGATTTTCAGCCGACCACTTGCCACCCATACTCTCTAAAATTTCAAGATAATTGCAGACTAAACCCTCATATTTTTCACCTTGATAAAGGTAAAAAGGATGTCCGGGAAATCGCTTTTGCCCATATTCAATCAAATCATCCCAGGTTATCGAATGTGTTAGTTTTCGCATAATTTCATCCGACTCTGGGGTGTTTTTAATCAAATCCTGACGATAGTATAAGACACCGAGATCAATATACAGGGGAATACCGAGAAGTACGTCTTGATAATAACAGGTCTTCAAAGCCTGGGGCACGATTTCTAATAAATCGGCATCGGAAAAATAAGCCATTAGTGGTTCACCCCATTTGGCAAATCGGGGTATCCATATCTGATCCACCGCAAAAATATCAATCCGACTACTGCGACTTCTTAAGGAGCGGGCGATCAACTCCTTACGATCGTTCGTGGTGAATTTTTCAAAAGTAAGGTCAATTGGCACAACTTCGATATTTCCCAGGTGGTCTTGATTAAATTTTTTGATGATCTTTAGGTGTGCCTCTGACATGTTATCGGCAAAGTATAACTTGGTTACCGATTTTTTAGGATACCGGTCCCGTTTCAAAGAAATCAAATTGAAAGTCAGCACAGCAATAATAATGAAAATGAAGATTGCAAACAGAATTCCATATCTTCGGCGCTGATCTTTGTTAATCATCTGTAAAACTTTAACCTTTCCCCTACTCCACTATCTTTTCGCATTAACAATATAACCGAAGACTTCCAATCTTTCAACCTGATTGTCCATCAGCTAATTTTCCTATCAATTTACACTCAGAAAAAACTCAGGACGATCAAGAACAAAATTACGAGTTGATCTGGTCATAGACTGAAATTATCCCAGGAAGAATTTGGGGAAAATTCAAAAATACGTGTCCCCCATGGTCAAATAAATTGATAGTGCAGTTACTTTGTTTAAAATACTCTTCAGCAATCCGGTGATTCAATATTTCGTCATCGCGATTCAGATAAACATAAAGCCTCTCGTAATGAATTTCCTGAGGAGAATGGTAATATTTGGCTAAATGCGGAAGGTATCTCTGCTGCCATTCAGCCGAAACCGATGGATCGAAATTGCTGCGATTATTTATTTGACTTTCCAAATTGGAGATAGGTCGCACGGTGGGATTTAATAAAACCGCAAATAAATGGAATTTTACGTGGAGATGGAGAGCAAAAAAACCTCCCAAACTACTGCCAATTAACAGGAGCTGCTTTGAATCGCATTTATTTAGTATAAAATCCTCTAAAAATTGGATTGCTTGCTGCGGTTCATGAGGCAAATCGGGCGAATATAGAGGAATTTCAGGATATAACCGCCTTAACAGACGGGCTTTAAAGGCTTTGCCACTACTTCCGAATCCATGAATATAGATGATCATTACTGCTCCTAATATCAGCAAATATACAGTTAAATAAAAATCCACTCAATAATTTTAAATGCCCTGTTGCGGTTCTATCAGACAATTTGTATTTTAATCATAGGTAAACTGAGTGATGAGATTCAATCTACCATTCTTAAAAGCTTTTCTTGTACTTCTGTTAATAAGCGCATTCTGCTGTAGCAATTCGCAGGATCAGTCGCCGAAATTTGTTCAGAAGCGAATGGAAATGGTCCAATGGCAGATTGAAGCGCGGGGCGTTCGAGATCCAGCTGTCCTCGCTGCGATGCGGAAAGTCGAACGTCACCGCTTTGTGCCTAAAAATTATGAACCATATGCTTATGATGATTACCCCTTGCCTATCGGTGAAGGACAAACTATTTCGCAGCCCTATATCGTAGCTTTAATGACCGAAATCGCAGCTCTGAAAAAAACCGATAAAGTCCTGGAAATTGGAACTGGTTCCGGTTACCAGGCAGCTGTTTTAGCAGAAATTTGCGACTCGGTATGTTCGATTGAAATTAATGAGATTCTAGCAAAAAACGCCCAAAAAGTATTAACGGAATTAGGTTATACTAACATCTCGATTTTAATTGGCGATGGTTATCAAGGCTGGCGTGAACATAGTCCTTATGATGCGATTCTAGTTACCTGCGCTCCGACCTCAGTTCCGCAACCTCTAATAGATCAACTGCGAGATGGCGGTCGCTTAGTAATTCCCGTCGGACCTGCGAATAATCAGTACCTGGTACTTTATCAAAAACAACAAAACAAAATATTTCAGAAAAACTCAATTCCCGTCCGGTTTGTGCCAATGATCGATAAAAAAGGTCGAAGCTATTGAGCTACTCAATAATTTCCTTGTCAATTGTCAAAAAATTAGTTACTCTTGAATAGTAAAAAGCGGTTAGTTAAAAACCATGGATAATCAAAACAGGCAAGATGTTGCAATGCATAGAAGAGCGAATATCTTAATTGTAAACAGCTTTCTTCATGGAAAATTTGCCTTACTTATCCTCTTTTTAACGATGGGGATATTTGTTTTAATAATTCAGATTGGAGCGGAACCTCAGCAAACTCCAGATATCAAATCTGCACAGCAAATTCCTAAATCAACTGAACAGCAAACATCATCAATAGATCAATCAGCAGAACCGATTCCGGTCTCGCAACTGTGGGCTGAATTTTATGCTGCCAGAGATTCCGCCGAAGCTACTCGTGATCGTCGCGATATCGCCGCAGTTACCGCAGCTCTGCTTAAAGCTTCCCATGCAGCTCTTAACCTTAATCGCAAAGACCTGGCTGCCTGGCAATTGAACAACATCGGCTATTATTCGATTGAAGAGTTTAAAAAACGAACCGATTATACTTTTCGCTTAAGTACCATCGAAAAAATGCGCCGGGGTCCTGAAAAAGTAGTTTATATAAAGGAAACCAAACGCATTTTTAAAGACAATTTATATCTATTGACAGATGCGACTAAGCATCTGGAAGAAGCCTACGAAATGGATAAAGATATGAATGATGATGATCGCACCCAGAAAATCTACAGCAATCTGGCATTCATTGATTGGGTGCGGAATTTTGCTGATAGTAAATAAATTTTCCTTTACTATATCAAATTAGATCCATTTTAAAATAACACCAAAAATAATTAGAGCGGTAATGTCAACTCCGTAGATTATGCTTAGGGCATTAATCTTTTTACGGATTTTATCCATATCGTATACCCAGTAGGTCACCAAGAAAAAAGTCAGGTAGCCAAATAAAAATATTAGCAACGGAAATCTGGCATTCCACCAAGAATATTCCCAGGTCAAGGCATCGGCAGCATTCAACAAAATCTCAACAAATACACAGAAAATAGCATTAACCACCGCAAAAAATATCCGGTTAGGAATGCCCAGAATTTTTAGTTTTTTATCCGCGGGCAACATTTTGGCAAATACAATCCCCGCCACAGCAAACATGAAGCAGATTTCGATATTGAGTCCAATTAAAATCAGATAAGCGGTTTTTCCGGGCGCGCCCCAGACCGGTGCATAATTTGTGAAATGAAACACCAAACCATTCCAGATTTCGTTAAACCAGTCCATTCCCCAAAACGCCAAACCGGCAAAAATCAGATTCCAGTTGCGCCTTTCAATTTCAACCGCATATACATAAACCACAAAAGCAAATAGCGTAATCACATACCACTGAAAGAGCGCCGGATTTCTTAAGTTACTTAATGCTTGTGATGCAAATTCCGTCGGCATAATCTCCCTCCCTATTTTTGCCTGGAAATTTAAAATAATTCTTGTATTTGGACAGAATTTTATTTACCGGAAATTTTGAAATCAATAATTCCAACACTGAACTGAATTATTCAGATTGCTTTTGGGATTCTATAAAAATCATCCCTGGCTGATCAATTGATTTTAGCAATTCGAACCCATTGATTTGAAGTCTGGTGACAATTGATTCAAGTGGTTCGATAAAATCACAACAAACCGGCTCACCAATATTACGGTGAACGTCATTTACCTCATGACTGCCCTGATTATGCAGAATATAATATTTTCCTCGGGGAATCAACACCCGGTGAAACTCTTGCAGGGCTTTCTGTTTATATCGTAAATGCGGATAGAGACAATAATTAATAATAGTATCAACTGTTGTCGAGCGAATCGGTAATATCTCAGCCAGCGCTTGCAAAGCAGCGTCTTGTGATCGTAACTTCTCGTGAGATCGCTCGATCATATTAAAGGCAAAATCAATCCCGTAAAGCCTTCCACGAGGAATGTTTGCTTGTAAAAATTGAAACAGACTACCCGGACCGCAGCCGATATCCAGAACCACTTCATCACCCCGAAAACTGATCAATTCTCTTAATCGTCGAAAAAACTTGTCATGAACATCTGGTAGCTGCCAAGCTGCAGCTCTTTGCTCAAAAAATTCCCGGTGCTTGTTATAACTGGATAACTGCATAAAATCAATTAATATTTGGCTGTAATTCCGATCGTAAAATTCCTTCCGGGCATAGGAAAGCCGTTTACTGTTTGATAAGACACATCAAGTAAATTGTTAATCTTAGCTGTTGCTGATAAGTATTTATTTATATCCCAATTAGCATTTAGATTAAATAGCATATAAGGTTCCAACCGGACGTAAGTGGCTTTAGGTGAATTGATCGTACTGGCATAAGGATCTACCAGGCTAAATAAATTATTGATCCATTGTCCCTGAAGTCCAAAGGTCAAATTTTGGAGAACTTTGTAACGTACGGCAAGATTGACCTTTTCACCGGGGCTTTCGGCAATTGTTGACGAAAATTTGGAAGAACTAGCAGACCAGTTAATGGCACAATATGGCGGCAGAAGTAATTCACCTTCCCACTCAACTCCGGTAATGTCAATATCTTGGTTATTCTGATAAACCGGACCTGTACTTGTGAATGCTTTCTGTATTAAATTAGCCGCCTGGGTTTTATATAATGTAATTGAAGATGTTAGAAAAACTTTAAATTGTTTTTCTAAACTAAACTCAGCATTTTTACTCGTTTCCTGCTTAATCTCAGTAGTAGAGGGTTTAAAAAGATATAACTCATTGATCGTTGGATTACGATAGCCCTCAGAATATGAACCCTTGGCTGTAATTTTATATGGTAATTGTAAAGATATGCCGAATGACGGTATCAAAAGATCTCCAACGATATTGTGATTGGTATAGCGAATTCCGGCATCAATATCCAGACATTTAATAAATTTCTGATGATAGATAGCATACAGACTAACTTCGTTAACTTTGTGTTCAATCCAGCTGCCATACAATAATGCTTTGCCACCGTACCATTTAGTATCAATGCCACCGGTTAAACGAGTACTTTGATTCAGGTTGTAAGTTTCAGTTAAAATTATTCCACTGGTAAAATCATCGGATTGATATCCATCAAAAATATCGTGATGCCCGGAATTATAGTGAATTTTCAACTCACTGACAAAATACTTATAGTCGTGTCTTAAGGAAAGATCGCCACCATAGCGGATGATTCGGTAAAATTGAGTATCCGCTGCAGCTGTAATCTGCCCTGGATCATAAATTTCATAATTCATAATATAGCTATTAAGCGAAGCCTTCAAATGTTCTAAAATATTGCCATGAAGCTCCAGATTGCCGCTTTTTGAATCGTAAGTGTCTCTTGCATCGGTTCGGTATCCGTCACTCTTGCGATAGCCAGCAGATAAGGAATAACCAAATTGCCCATTTTCAAAAGTATTGCGGATAAACGACTGGCTGGTATTATAACTACCATAAGCTATTGGCAAGTAGAAATGTAATCCTTGCTGCTGTTTATGTCGAGGAATAATGTTAATTGCCCCGCCCATGGCATTGGAGCCGTAAAGCACCGATGCTGGACCACGGATGATCTCGATTCGATCTATATTGTGCATGAAATAAACATCACTTAGTGGATGACCGAATAATCCCATAATATCCGGTCGCCCGTCAATCAAAACCGCTACCTGAGTGTTGGGAAAACTACCAATTCCGCGAATGGAAATCTGCCCGGCCGCACCTGAAGAAACACCATAACCAATATTAGTTCGCTGAGTAACAAACAATCCCGGGACATTTTCAGATACGAGATCAAGCATGGGTTTATAATTTTCTTCGTCTATTACCGTACTGGAAATGACGGAAATAGACATTGGCAAATCCTTTTTTGGCATTTCAACTCGGGTACCGGTGACGACAACCGGATCAAAAGGATAGACTTTTAAAGTATCCTTAAATACCGGTGTATTGGCTTTGATAACGGTAAAAGAAAAAATTAACAGACCTGTATAAAATCCTCTTTTCACCCTATTCCTTTCTCATAATTATACTCCAGACAGATTCTTGCCGGTCGAAGTAAAAGTTAAATCGCCATGTTTTACACCCCGGATACCAATTATTTTATCAGCTAATGGCTTTACTTCACTATACTTGCCTTTCAGGATGATTACTTCCAGACAATTATTATGGTCTAGGTGAATATGAGTGGTTGACAAAATATTATGATAATGATCATGTTGTAAATCATTTAGTTTGTCTGATAAGTTCGGGACATGATGATCATAAACCAGAGACAGAACTCCAACAATTTCCTCATCCTTATCGAGGTCGCGTCTGACTAAATAATTGCGAATCAAATCACGCAGTGCCTCAGAGCGATTCTGATATCCCTTCTGCGAAATTTCTGTATCAAAGCGTTCAAGTAAATCGTCAGGCAAAGACACGCCAAAGCGAATTAACTCACTCATTTGACAATCCTCGTATCACTAATTTAAATATCGTGCTACAGTAAGTTAAAAAAAAGTTACTCTATAGCAAGCTGAATTTTGGGCATTTCAATTGTAAAAGTGCTACCCTTTCCCAATTCACTCTCTACAAATATTTTTCCCTGATATTGTTCAACAATCTGTTTGACTAGGGGCAATCCCAGCCCGGATCCAAGGCGTTCTAATTCCCGGGCATTTTTACCGCGATAGAATTCCTCAAATATTTTTGTCTGATCTTCTTCAGAGATTCCGATTCCGGAATCCTGCACCGCAAAACCAAAAACATTTCGTTTGGCAAAAGGCGTGACTGTTACTTCCGAACCAGGTGAGCTATAGCGGATAGCATTATTAATTAAATTTGCTAAGACCTTTTCGATTGCTGGGGTATCTAAGCGAACCATTTCCTCTTTATTTTGTTTATTGATAACAATTGAAATATTTTTCTGTTCGGCATAATCGCGGAATTGGACCGATATGGCTTCTATCCAACCATCAAAATTGACCTCTTCGATCACCTTTTCCCTGCTGCCATGACGATATTGGGTAACATCAATCATATCCTTAACCATTAACAAAATCTGGTCAGTTCGAATAACCGCCCTTTTGAGCATATCGGAGACTTCGTCATTTAATTTACTGGAATAGACTTCCTCAATTACGGCAAGCATACTGCGTAAAGTCGTGATTGGCGACTTGAGTTCGTGAGCGGTAAAGCGAAAGATTTTATCGCGCTCCTGCACAGTATTTTCAAGCTGGCGGCTCTTTTCATCAATTAATCTTTTCAAATGGCGGTAACCGGAAATGAAATCTTTGATGACAAAGGTAGTTATAAAAATCAGGATATAAAAAGCACCCAGGGAAATGATTATTACCGAAAGTCGCAGCGACTCTTTAGTTATCGGATAGGTCGGGACGATTTGATTATATTCCAAAATAGTCCAAATGGTCAATAAAATGGCTGCAATGGCGGCATTAACGTAGGGCAAATTTCCAGGCAATAAGACCCCAGAAATGATAATTGCTACCATATAAATAAAGAAAAAGGGATTGCCTATACCTCCAATATAGTGGACTAAAAAGGAGATAATAATCAGGTCCAGTATCAATTGGATTTCCGTAAAAGTTAGTTCCTGCTGAAAATCTCTAAACGGAAAATAACGGAATAGGAAAAAATAGATTAGATTTAAACCTAATACTATTGCTGAGATTGTATATAATTGGGGATAGGCAATTGGCAAATGCAATACGCGTTGGCTGATTGGAATAGCCGCCAATACACCAAAAAGTTCAATCCAGCGGATGTTAATGATCCAGCCGATTCTGTTCCTTAATGTATCAATGGTGTAAAACGGCAGGATTAGTTTAGCAGGTTTACTATGTTTGCCATTCGTTTTGAACATAATATCAATTAATTAAAAAAAGAATGAATCCCCTTGATAACTTCAGGAGAAATTTCATTGCTCATGGCAGTAGATTTTGGTTCAATGCCGAGATAACGGATTTCACGAACTCCATTAGCTGCCAAATAATCGGCAATTATTTTCATCGAGTAGGTATGAGTACTGAATCCCTTAGAATCAATTGATTCTGCAGGTATTTCTTGAATTGTCCCAGGTGGAGTCTGCATTTTGGCTGTATCAATAAAAATAACGGTACTCGGATTTTGTTTAATAATCCTTGACAGATAATTTTCGGGTGTCGTATAGCATTTGATCAGCTGTTTATCAGGAATGATTTTATGTTGCCTCAATTGGTTGATAAATTCCAATCCTGCTCCATCATCACCACGGATTTTATTGCCTAATCCTACAAAGATGACTTTTTGGTCGGGGATTAGAGATAATATCCGGCTCAATTCTTCAAAATTCATCCTTGACAACGATTCGGTGGCGGCATTTTGGGCAGACCTCTTTAATCAGGTCTTCCCGACGTAATTTATCTTTGACGCGGGATGGATCAACCGGAGTAAATTGAAGTTGAGTCTCAATCAGCAGATTGGGATGCGCATAGGCTTTCGCGCCCAAACGTTCTTTTACGAACAGCAGATGATCCCGACAGGCAATCACTTCACCGCAGACTTCACATAAGGCTAATTCCTTTTCGACGGTCTCGAAGACCTCGGGTGCTTTCAAATCGGGCGTTGAAAGCACATATTCGTTGGATAATTTGATCCCCTTCTGCGTAATGCATTTTTCTTCACATTGACCACACTGGGAACAGGAAGCGTAATCGAGCACTAACTTCCGAATTAGTTTTTTCTTATCATCAACGATTTCGATGGCATTTGTAGGACAAACCTGGGCACAGGTTCCACAGCCGACGCAGTCAGCCTGATAATATTTCGGATAGCCGCGATACTCCTTGGGTGCCTGATAGGATTTAAAAGGATATTTGGTGGTATAGGCTGGCGAAAAAAAAGAGCGTAATGCTTCGGTAATCTCTCGAATCTTTGGCAGATACATGACTCAATCCTTCAATTCTTTATCTTCTTGATATTGATCAACAACCGTTTCTTTGGTTAATGGAATTCCACTGCGATGTGCTGCCCGGGCAATAGCATGAGCAGCTACCGGTGAAGTCAGGAAAATAAACACAATGCCGAGCAGCACTTTAAATCCAAAATTATTGAAACCTTGAATTATAAAAACGCCAAAAAGTACCCCGGCAGAACCAAAGGTTACACATTTGGTTGCCGCTTGTAAACGATTATAGACATCGGGTAGGCGGACTAATCCCAGTACTCCAAAAAAATCGAATGTAATTCCCAGTACGATGAAAATCATACCAATGAATTCTCTAGTCATCCAGGTCCCTCCTTTCCAGAATTTTGGCAAAAGCCAGTGAAGCAATAAAACTCATCAATGCCCAGATAAGACCGATATCCATAAAAAATGATTGCTGGTGCACCAATCCCAAAAGAGCAAGTAAGCCAATAATCAGGATTCCCAAGATATCCACGGCAATAATGCGATCTGCTGGTGAAGGCCCAAAAAGTACCCGGAAAAGTACAAACAAACTGCAGAATAGAATTACGTTAATCAGCTTATAAAAGATTATACCCTGATAATAAAAGAAATTGCCATAGAGAAAGGCTGCAATAAACAGCAATCCCAGAAACCAGCGTAATAGTCTCATTCGAAGACCTCCGTGAGAAGTTTTTCAAATTTGCCCCCAATGGTTCGGGTATTCTCCTTAATATCCCTGGATAAGACCTCGATCCAATGAATATATATCTCCTTCTTCTCGGGATTGATATCAACCGTCAGAGTACCGGGAGTCAGGGTTATCGAATTCGTCAATACCGTCAGGGCTGAGTCTTTAGTCAATTTGGTTTTGATCTTGACAATTCCCGGTCGGATTGGCAAATAGGGGTGAATAACGATGAAAGCTACATGCAGATTGGCTTTTGCCATTTCCCATAAGAATTTAAAAAAGTACTTGAAGGCTGAGAAATAGCGTTTGACAATATGTTCGCTTTTTTCCGAGGTGATCAAAAATTTGCCAGCAAGCGAACTCACAATGAAAGCCGCAATCAAACCGGCAATTACCTCTTGTATATCTTTGATACTGGTCAATGCCACCCAAATCAAAAAAGAAAAGATGAAAACAAATATACGACTTCGATTTTGTAAGGTCATAATTACCTCCCGAGAACCGCAGAGATATAGCCGGTTTTATTGATGATTACGGAAACAACCGGGTCGAGGGTCAATTCACGAATGCCCGGAACAATCATCAGGCTGGTCAGAATACACAAAACCGCTAAAATGACCATCGCGGATTTCATCCCCAAACTGACCGGAATCTCGGTTTTTTCCACTACTTCTCCCCCGCGGAATCCGTAACGTTGTACTTTCATATAATAGATAAGTGTTAGCAGGCTTCCGATAATCGCAATAACTGCATAGACAATATAATTAGCCTGTACTGCAGCAATAATTATAATTAGTTTGCTGAAAAACCCATTAAATGGTGGCAATCCGGCGATTGACAAACTGGCAATCATTGACGTTGCCGAAGTAACCGGCAATGCCTTTTTTAAATTCCCCATTTTACGCAGATCCCGCGTTCCAATCGCCATTTCCACCGCCCCGGAATTGTAAAATAGTAATGCCTTGAAAACAGCATGATTAAAAATATGAAAAACCGCTCCTAATACTGCCAGCCGCGTGCCGATTCCAATCCCTAACAGGATAAAACCTATCTGACTGATACTTGAATAAGCCAGTAGTCGTTTCAGATCCCATTGACCAAGCGCCAGGTACGAAGCAACGATTATGGAAATTGAGCCGATAACCATGAGAATTATCATGAAAACTTGGGGTGCTCCTAGAACATTGTAGAAGAATCGTATAATGGTATAAATTCCCAATGATTTTATCAGGACACCGGAAAGCATTGCCGATATGGGTGCGGGCGCAGATGAATGAGCATCGGGCAACCAGGCATGAAATGGCATTACCGCCGCCTTTAAGCCGAAACCGGTCAGGAAAATTGCCCCAACCCAATAGGTCAATTTAGTATCCAGCATTGGCAATATTTCTGCGATTTTAGCCATGGTTAAGGTCGAAGTAGCGCTGTATAAAATGCCGATTCCCAACAGAATTAAAGTTGACGACACCGAACCCATGACGGCATATTTGAAGGCTGCTTCATATTCTTCTGCCTTGCAACCAAAAGCCACCAGTCCATAAGCAGCAAATAAGGCAATCTCCATGAAAACAAACAGGTTAAAAATATCACCGGTAGCGATGACACCATTCATCCCGGTAATCAGCAGCATAAATAAGGCATAATATTTCCAGGGTGCTGAATAATGCCGAATATAACTCACCGAAAATATGAGTGAGGTCAGGGCAATCAGGTTGACAATGACTAACATGAAAGTTGAGAGAGCATCCTGCACCAGACAGATCGTCAGCGGAATTTTCCAGCCGCTCATCTCGTAGATAAATGTATTGTTACCGGTAGTAAAGAAACTGAAAGTGGATAATGCCAGCAGGGATATTGCTGCCAGAATGGAAAGAACAATTGCCCAATTATCTTTTTCTCCGGATATCAGCGTAATTAGAAAAGCCGCCAACAATGGGATAATAATTAAAAATGGGAGGATCATCCTGATAGCCTCCTAATTTTAGTAATATCGAAAGTTTTATATTTCTCGAATAACCGAATAGCCAGAGCAACCAGCATCGCGGTAATTCCCAACTCGATCACAATTGAGGTTAAAATTAAAGCCTGAGGCAGCGGATCAACCATCTCGGCAGCTGCCTTACCTTTAACTAAAATTGCATAACTGGCACCAGTTCTATAGGCGAAAAGAATGAACATTAAATTGACCGCATAGCCCATGATACCCAGTGACAGGATTATTTTAATCAAATCTCTCTTTGTCAGGACTCCGTAAATACCAACCAACAACAGGGCAAAACAAAGAATATAAATCACCATTACTTCTTCTCCCCTTTATCTAACAAATGAAAAATTGAAAGTGTCCAGACAACAATAAATAAGCCCATACTCACTTTTGCACCAATTACGATATTTAATAACGGTATCGTTCCGGAACTTAGCAGATTGAACAGTTTGCCATGACTGATAAAATTGGCTAAAAATCCACCACCAACCGACATTCCCAGGATTCCAATTGCCAGAAATATTGCCGCGCTGGAGGATTCGATATCATGTAAAAAACCGATATTAATCCAGCGGGTGATAAAATTACGCCCATAGGCCAGCATTACATTCAAAAATGCCAACGCAATAATAACCCCACCGGCAAATCCGCCTCCGGGACTTAGATGACCATGTAAAATGATATAAATCCCGTAGAGGATTATGAGCCAGACACTGATTCTGGTTACTGTTTTAACAATTAGTGTCATCCCTTCATTCTGTTTCATGGTCACCTCCCGCTGATTTGTCAGCCGCACCCCGCAAGATCGAAAGCGCACCCAGGATTGCCGTAAATAGCACGGTTACTTCGCCCAGGGTGTCATAAGCCCGATAATCCAGAATAATAGACGTGACAATATTAGCCGAACCGGTTTCAGCCGCTCCTTGCTCAACATAATGTTTTGCAGTTGTAAATAGTGGTTCCCCGAAAGGCGGCAATAATTTAAAAATCTTGATACTGAGTATTAGAATTAATCCTAATGTGACAATAGTTACTAATGTTTGAATGATATGCACTTTGGATGGCTCTTGAATATGATACTCTTTACCGATAAAAGCCCGTACTAGAATAATCAGGGCAAAAATCTCAAAAAGAAACTGAACGATAGCCAGATCCAAAGCCTCCAGCAGCAGAAAAGCCATTGATACTCCCAAACCTACAATCCCGACCGAAATTACAGATGATAATAAATCTTTCAGCTCCAGTGCAATTATCGACCCAACTATCATAAAGCCAAGAATGAACATCAACCATATTTCTATCGGCATTTATTCCTCCGCAATTAAAAGATAATTATTATTTATCATATCGCCACCAATAAAAGAATCAGCAATCCCAGCACTAGCCAGAGATTATAGAAAAGCAGCTGACCGTTATGGACCTCGCTAAACATTTTTGCGATTGCTAAAGAACAGCGTCGGCTGAGATCGTAAATATCCAGGTGTTTCTTTTCGGCACTATTATAAATGCCTTTTAACGGTTTCATATTACGGATTTCATTATAAAAACCGGTGCCGGTTACCCGGAAATGCTCCAACGCTTCCATACCTCCAAGATAGATCTCATCAAAACGGACTTTGCGAGTGAGCCAGTAAATCATTAATCCAATTATGAGCGCCAGACCAAATAATCCAAGCAATAGTAAAGGATTATAGGAACCCAATAGATTTAACCCTGATTGTTTCATCACCGGTAAAATAAAATGCTTCAAAGGCAACTCTTTAGCAAAAATACCAAAACCAATACATAATCCTGAAAGCAGCATCGTAGCAAACCACTGATTGAAGGGTGCTTCATGAATATGGGCTAATTTTTCCGGTCTTCGACTCAGAAAAATCGAGTGAATAAATTTCATAAAACTAGCTAGCGTAAGGGCGCTGCCAAATATGGCCAGGATCAGGCAAATTAATAGCCAAATCTGAAAACCGGGGGCAGATTTGCTGGCAAAGTCTAGAATACCCTGATAAATCAACCATTTTGAATAAAAGCCGTTGAACGGTGGAATTCCTGAAATGGCGAACGCTCCAATAATGGCAGTTAAAAAAGTCAGCGGCATCCGGGTTCCCAGCCCGCCAAGTTCGTCCAGATTATTAGTACCGGTTCGTTTCTCAACCGCTCCCAATGATAAAAAGAGATTCGACTTATAAAGAGTATGGTTGACCATGTGGAATAAGCCGCCAATAATAGCCAGGATATTTCCGCTGCCCACGCCCATCACCATATATCCAACCTGACTCACGGCATGATATCCCAGCAGTTTGCGGCCGTTATGCTGGATCATGGCCATCATTACTGCAGTTATTACCGTCAGGGCTCCCAAAGTTATAATTATTAAATGAATGACGGAATTCAAAACAAAGGTTGATAACACAAGCCTGGCTAGAAGATAAATACCCAGCAGTTTGTCCAGAGAAGCTGGTAGAAAAGCAGCACTTTCGACGGGAGAATCCTTGGCAAAATCCGGCACCCAGCTGTGCAGTGGAAAAGCACCAGCTTTGGCAAATGCGGCAATCAATATACTGAAAAATGCAACATAGGCTAAGCCACCGGATAATGGAATATTTATATCCCAAAAAATCCAATTCTTCTCAGACCTCATAAACCAGATTAAGATCAATCCCAATATCAGAAAAACATCGCTGCCACCGACGATCACCATGGTTTTTTTCGCAGTATCCGGAGCATCTTTAGTAGAACCTAAAACGGCGAAAAGATACAGCGTTATTCCCGTCAAGCCCCAGAATATCAGCAAGCTGATCGAATTAACACTCACCGCAACGCCGTTACAGAAAGCTATCGTCATTGGATACAGCACGAAAAAGGATTTCTGAATATTATTTTTGACTCCTTTCAAGGAGAATATGAGGATAATGCTGCTCAAAACCTGGATAAAGGTCAGAATAAAAAACGACAATTGGTCGAGGGAAAATATAATGGTATTAAAGAGATAGGCCTCGGTGGTTTTTATTAAAAATAGCTGATAATTGATGAACAGTAAATAAATAACCGCCAGCACGGTCAGAATTTTCCGAAGTACTACGGGCAGGAATATATTTACAGCAGCCGCAATTAACGGGACTAAAATCAGTAGACTTAACTCATTGATTGCCATTGATTTCCCTCCGGATTATCTCAGTTTTTTCCCGCGATAATTTTAATAGATCAATGCTCTGCGAATCATGATTTTTATCAATTATTTTCAGCGATCGCTCGGTACAACAATAGCAGGGATCAACTGATGCAAGAGTGATCAGCGCATCGGCAATCGGGATTCCCTTACACGAAGCGGTAAAGGTCGGGATGTTAACATAACTGGGAGCGCGAATCTTATGCCGGATGGGACGATTCGAGCCATCGGAACGGATATAGTGAAAAACCTCGCCGCGCGGTGCCTCATAGCGACCAATGCCCTCTCCTGGTGATATTTCTTTGACATCATTCAGAATTGGTCCTGTAACCGTTTTCAATTTATCCAGACATTGGCGAACAATTTTTATGGATTCGATTATTTCCAGAACTCGGACCACCAGCTTGTCATAGACATCACCGTTCTGCAAAACGATTCGATCAAAATCCACCAAATTGTAGGCATCCGTAGGCTCGTCTTTGCGAATGTCACCGGGAACACCGGAGGCACGCGATGTCGGACCGACAGCACAATAAGCTACGGCATCAGCATGAGTCAGTACACCGACCCCTTTCAATCGGGATCTCAGAACCGGGTCATCTTTGGCGGCTTTGGCGATCATCACCATCTTTTTCTCGATCATTTCAAGGTGTTTATACAAGATTGGATTTTTTTCAGGTTCAACATCCCTCCCTACTCCGCCAACCCGCATCATGCCGTAGTGATTACGGTTACCGGAAATAATTTCAAACATCTCCAAAACCGGTTCACGGTATTTCCAAGACCACATCCAGAGTGTATCGTATCCAATAAAATGGCCTGCCAAACCCAGCCAGAGCAAATGACTGTGAATTCGTTCCAGTTCACCAATCAGGGTTCGGATAAACCTGGCACGTAACGGGATTTCGATATTATCAATATCCTCGATGGCATGCACACAGGCAATTGGATGCGAAGTTGAACAAATCCCACAGATACGCTCCACCAGATAAATTGACTGCGTAAAGGTCTTCATTTCGGAGATGTATTCATGACCACGATGCATCCAGCCAATTTCCATATCAAGATCAATAACCGTCTCACCATCAACTTTCAACTCAAAATATTCAGCCTCTTCCAACAATGGGTGAAACGGACCAACCGGTATTTGATTTGCCTTCATGCGCCCTCCTTGAATCTTAACGGCCGCTTCAAGCCTTGAGGATGGTGAAGTGTTAGTAATTCTTCCATGCGCGGATGCCCGCTGAACTCTATTCCCCAGAGATCGTACATTTCGCGCTCGATCCATATAGCACCTTCGATAATATTGGTAATCGAATCCACTTTGGGGTGTTTTTTATCAGTGATAATGACTCTTGGACAAAAGTATTGCCCCGCTTTATCTAACGAAAAATGATACAATATCTCCAGCCCGTGATACATTTCCATCGCTGTTGCCGTTGAAAGCCGGCAGCCTAATTTATTGAACAGATAATCAGCAACTTCCCGTAGATGCTTGTCATCAATATTGAAATAGAGACGTCGTTTCTTTTTGATGATATTCGATATTTTCGGATCCATGTCCTTGATGAATTGTTCGACTTCAGCCATTGAGCACTCCTATTAATTTTGCGACTGCTTCAATCATCGCCTCCGGCTTGGGTGGACAACCCGGAACATACATATCAATTGGAATTACCGTTTCGCGATTTTCGGTAATATTATAACTATCTTTAAAACAACAACTGCCGCTGACACAAGTTCCAACTGCGACAACAAAGATCGGCTTGGGTGCTTGCTCATAGATTTTCTTGATTAGCGGTGCAATTTTCTGATTAAAGATACCGGTTACTAACATCACGTCGGCATGGCGAATCGAGCCGACCAGTTTAATCCCCAGTCGTTCGAGATCATAGCGGGGTGTCAGCAAATCCAGAATCTCGATATCGCAATTATTACACGGTGAGCCGCTAACATGAAATACCCAAAGTGATTTTGCTAAACGTTTATTATACCATCCCATGCTATACTCCTAATACAGCTAAAATAATCCCGATAAATGCTACCGGTGTCGCATACTTCCAGAAAAAATTGAGCGCGGTATCTATCCTAATCCGGGGATTCGTATTCTTGATAATAATCATCACCACGACTATCAGCAAATATTTCAGCACCGACCAGAGAATTGCAATGCCCTGCCACTGGAAACCGCCCCAGAATAACAATATCAGTAAAAACGGATAGATAACGTACATCATATAATGATTCAATTTCCAGAAAGCCAGCAGCGGTCCCGAATACTCCATGAACGGTCCTCCGACGATCTCGGTTTCGGCTTCGGGAATGTGAAACGGTGGCAGAGTCATTTTCGCCTGAATACACAGAAGTCCGATAATAAAAGCAATAATTCCTGATGCCGAACCGATAAAAGCACCCGAGGTCTGTTGTACTGCCAGAATTTGATCCAGCTGCAGGTGATATTTTGATCTGATAATCGGAATTAAAATAACCAGAATAAAAGCCAGCTCGTCCGCCAGTAATAACTTCATCTCCCGACCGGCACCGACACTGGAGTAAACATTACCGGTAGCCGAGCCTCCTAAAATGATCATTACCGAATAAGTCATCATCAGGTACATAATCACCACCAAATCGCCGCCAAATCCATTTTGATAAAAAAGGCTCATACCGATAATTGTGGCGAGCAAAATCAAAATGCCAAAAGCAGCAAGCGGCGCCAGGACAAATACCGACTTCAGGGCATCCTTGACAATAATTGTCTCTTTGCCCAAAAGTTTAAAAAAGTCATTGAAATTCTGAAGCAGCGGCGGACCGACCCGATATTGAAACCAGGCACTCACTTTCCGATCGAGCCAGCCGACCAGCAATCCGAGGATTCCGGTAAAAAGCATTCCGGGAAAGACTAAAAGATAAAACAGAATCCAGCAGTTCATACCTTGTCCTCCTTATAGCGCCAATGAGCACTTTTAATTGCCAGGTGGTCGCCGACTAAAAATACCTGATTCAGCGGATCGTCGGCATCAACTTCCTGCATCCTGAAGGTTCCGGGAGGAGCGGTCTTGACACAGAGTGGCTGATAATCTGGATCTTCTTTTAGCTGATTAAGACAATAATCGCATTTCGCCGTAATGTAGTTGATTACCTCTGGAAATATTGTCCCAAAGGGACAGGCTAAGATGCAACACTTACAACCAACGCAGCGCATATTGAAGCGCTTGATCAGTCCGTTATCCTGGCGTTCCAAAGCTTCTTTGGGACAGGCAGTCACGCAAAAAGCATCCTGGCACTGCCGACAGTAAACCGAGAACTCAGCTATCTCAAGTAATGAGAACTGCCCCGGATTCCGGCGATGGTAAAAATATTCACATTTAATCTCCTCCACCGAGACACCTGATTCGAGTAATGCTGGAATGTCAATAAAAAGTCGTTTCATTCCCAGATATTCTCCTCGTTTTTAACTTTATCATAAGTAAACACGGGACCATCTTTACAGGCATAATATTTTCCGATGACACAATGCCGACAATGCCCAATTCCGCAGTACATTTTCTTTTCCATTGAAAGATAAATATCCTGATCGGCGTAACCGTACTTTAATAGATCGTAAGTCGCAAATTTCATCATAATTGGCGGTCCACAGACCACAACCGGATTACCCCTGGGATTTATATCAATTTTGTCGAGTAGTTTAGTGATAAGGCAAACTTCTTCTCCCCATTCCTCCCCCTCCGGAATGCGATCTACCGAGCGGAAAAAGTTTACCTTATCAATTTTTCTCCATCCATCAATATATTGTTTATAAATCATATCCTTGGGCGTACGAGCGCCCGCCAGGAATGTAATGCTGTTATATTTTTCGATGCTGTCCAGTAAAGTCAGGAATAACGAGCGGGTCGGTGCCATTCCAACCCCACCGCCCATGATTAAAATATCTTTGCCATACCAATCTTGTATCGGATAACGAGTGCCATATGGACCACGAATGCCAATCCGGTCGCCAACGTTGGTCTTATGGACATGTTCGGTTACAAAACCGGCCTTCATAATCGTAATATCCATTACCTCACTGATGTTATCCGTAGAAGATGGCGTGAAGGGTCCTTCGCCAATGTTCGGTATTGTCAACTCAATAAATTGTCCGGTCTTAAACGGAATTGGTGTCTCCGGTTTGATTTTCAATGTCCGGATCGTCGGTGATTCTTCAATAATTTCATAAATTTCAGCGGCAGTAACTACATAGGGATTCGTTTGTGCCATTGGTTACTCCTGAACTTTGGGTAATTGCATATTTTTCTGGACCACGGCTCTGAATTCGATCTCACCCGGACACACATCAATACACCTGCCGCAACCGGTACAGCCAATCAAATCGAAATTGCTTTTCATATAATCAAACTTACACAGGTAGCGATTTCTGAATCGCTGATACATTTTGGGACGGGGTGTTGCTCCGCCGGCAACTTTCGCATAGCCATCCAACTGACATGAATCGGTGCTCCTGACCTTTACAAACTGTTTTGCAGCAGTCTCATCATTAAGGATAATGCAGTAACAGGTTGGACAGATATTAGTACAACCGCCGCAGCCAACACAGGTTCGGGAATCATCAATCCAACCTTCAATAGGTGATTTCCGCAGATTTCCATAATCGTCTTTCCGAAGATATTTCGCATTATTTTCTTTTAATTTTCGTTCAATAGCTCGTCGGTTCTGTTTGACCTTTTCCCTTTCATCGCCGCGCAATTGTACCAGCTCCAGGTGCTCCTTCAATAATTTTAAAAGATCCTCTCCCTTCTTGGAGCCGACAGTGATCAGATAGCTGTCATTTATCGGTGATAGATTAATATCAAAATTCTCCTCAGCCCAAGGTTTACCATCAACTAAAATACAATGGCAGCTGTCACCAACCTCCATGCAGTCAGTTGCCACAATTGTAGTCTGCTCGCGCCATAATTGATAGACTGGATCAACAAAATCCTCATTGATTAAAGCCCGGTCTAGCACCTTTAACGCTGCCAGATCACAGTTTTTTACGCCGACAATAAGTCTCTTTTTTGCAGATTTTGCCGGTAAGATAGTTTCCCGCGAAAAATAAAAAAGCGTCCGCAGCGGATCCACCGTCCGATACGAATCCAGCACTATCTCAGTATTTTCATTAATTTCAGTAAAATAAGTCTGGCTCTCATCGCCATATGAAGGTTTGCAGGGTACAATTACCTGTTCGAATTTGCCTAATTTTTCTTTCTGGCACAGCCTCAAAAACGATAATAGGTCGCTGGTTTTTACGATCATTATTTATCTCCAAAAAGCTCGTTTATCGAAATCATACGGTTAATTATAATCATTAAATCAATTATTTGCCAAATTTTTCAATACTTCAATCATTTTTTCGCTCTCAGTGGATTTATCAAAAAAGTAATCGGCACCGATTTCCAGACATTTCGTGCGATACTGCGGATAGGGATAATCGGTAAAAATAATGACTTTAATGGCGGGATATTTCTTTTTAATGAAATTTAAAATATAAATACCCCCTTCTCCCGGCATACGAATATCGAGAATTATCGTATCGGGTTTCAATTTCTTAATTAGACTGAGAGTCGAATCAGTATCGCTGCTCTCACCGACGATTTTAACCCCTTCAATCTCGGCAAGCATCGTCTTGAGGTGATCCCTTAAAATTTCCGAGTCATCGGCAATCAGGACTCTCAATTCGTCCCCATCGTTTTATTATTATTGATCTGCCATCTCGATTCAAAATATATCAATCATATCAGGTCTTGAAAATCGGACGACATCCAATTGTCATATCAGATGATAGCCTGGTATCATATCGGTATTTGTCCTACATAGAGAAGTGCTAATAAGCCTTCTTCTACTTTATCAGCAAACACTTGCGTGCCTGTCGGAAATCACCTGCGTGAATATGGATGAAATAGACGCCGGAAGTAACGATAGAAGCCTCCCAAGTCATCGACTTAAAAGTACTTAAACGTACTTAATAGTACTTAATAGAACTTAGTAAAATGATGTTTACTCCTCAGGAATTAAGTACCGGTCATATAAAAGGAGCACTGAACATCGATTTTAAATCGCCTGATTTTGCCAGTAAAATTGACGAACTGGATAAATCCGCTACCTATCTGGTTTATTACCTGGTCGGCGGACGAAGCGGCAAAGCAATGCAGCTGATGCAAGAAAAAGGATTCAGCAAAGTCTTCAACCTGAAAGGCGGCATAACAAAATGGCAGGCCGATAGCCTGCCAATAGAAGAAAATTAAATATTGACTTTGGTTTAAGCTAGACCTCTGTTTTTATTTATATTCTATTTGTAATTAGAAAATTATTCAGGTTCCGGCACTAGTTTATGCCGAATAGTATAACCGATCAGTTCGGCGTTATTTTTCATCCCCATCTTTTTCAGAATACGAGTCCGATTGGTGCTGATGGTTTTGACACTTAACGCCAACTCCGCCGCAATCTCGCTGACGGTCATGCCCGAGCCGATCAATTGTAATACCTGAAATTCCCGGTCGGATAGTGCTTCATGACCAGTTTTTTGGTGTTTTTCATCCAAAGCGTCAGCCAACTTTTCGGCAAGTTCAGGACTGACATATTTTCGCCCTTCGTAAATCTGGCGCACT
This sequence comes from uncultured bacterium, assembly GCA_964546145.1. Lineage (GTDB taxonomy): Bacteria > Fidelibacterota > UBA2242 > UBA2242 > UBA2242 > CAZAKO01. Next base: position 16,079 of record CAZJIU010000006.1, on the reverse strand, counting down.
GCTGAGATTAATTGCTCGGAAGCGCTTTCCTTGGTCACATAACCTGCGGCACCGGCTTTCAATACCCGAATGGCATATTGATCTTCCGGGTACATACTTAAAATCAGCACCGGTAATGTCGGCTTTTGCTGTTTGATATTCTTCAGTACATCTATTCCTCCCCGGCCGGGCATGGCAATATCCAGAACAACTACATCATATTTCTCTTTTTTAATTTTTTCGATCACCTCGGCGCCGTTTGCTGCTTCCCCGGTGACGATAATATCGGCTGTCTCCTTGAAGATCTGTTTTAGTCCATCGCGAACGATGGTATGATCATCGGCTATTAATACTTTAATCATTTACTTGACAAACCTAATTAACTGGTAAAATCACTTTAACTGTCGTGCCTCTTCCCGGTGCTCCACTTATCAGCACCTTTCCGCCCCAGGGAGTTACCCGTTCACGCAAGCCGATCAATCCAAACGACTTTGGGCTGTTAATTTGTTCTTCAGTTATCCCGCTGCCGTTATCTCTAATTTCCATTTTCAGTGAGCCGTCATCAAACTTTAAACTGGCAGATACCACGGTGGCATTTGCATGACGGGCAACGTTAGTGAGTGACTCTTGAAAAATTCGAAATACCGCAATAGAACGATCCTGCTCCAAGGCATTTTCACTTTCATCAAGGTTAAGCTGGCAGCTGATACCCGTTCGATTTTGAAACTCACCACAATACCACTCCATTGCTGCTGACAGACCCAGATCATCAATCAATCCCGGACGAAGTTCAGTCGAAATCCGGCGCACAGTCTTAATTGTCTGGTCAACCAGCTCGTCCATTGATTTGAGTTTTTCCTGTTTTTCAGTAGCGAAGGGATCAATTCGTTTTTGAAGCCAGATTAAGTCCATTTTTAATGCGGTTAAAGCCTGACCCAATTCGTCATGAATTTCCCGCGCCATCAGCAGCCGTTCTTCCTCCCTGATGGACTGCAGATGGGAAGCCAAATCGCGCAGTTGATCCCGCGAATTCTTTAACTCGTGCTCAGTTATTTTGCGATCGGTGATATCAACCACTACACCCCTTAAACCAGTTGGCTTACCATTATAAAAAATAGGATTTGAGTAAAACAATGATTGAAAAGTGCTGCCATCTTTGCGCAAGCAGGTATATTCATTACCAGTTAGCTGACTCCCGGCGAGAATCATCTTTGTATTTTTCTGGACGCGTGGACGATCTTCCGGAATGAAAAGTTGCAGAAAGTTTATCCCTTTCTGAAAATCCTCAGTGGTGTAACCAAAACACTGCAAACCGTACTGATTAGTAAATCTCAAATTGCCATCTATATCCATTTCATAAACCGTCTGCGGTAAAAGCTCGATCAGATCGCGAAATTTTTTCTCATTTTTTACGAGTTCAAGAACTTGATTTTGCAGATCTTTGTTAACTTTCTCGAGTTCCTTGAAGCGAGCTTTTTGCCGTCGAATTTCCTCTTTTAATTGTTGTTCCGGATTATTCATAATTAAGAGCTGAAGAAATTTTATTCTGGAAGATCAAAGGCTTCCAATAACGCCATTTTTGCTTCTTCCAATTTGTTGCTGGAGATTACACAGCTGATGCTGGATATACTGGTCGAAATACCCAAAATATTTATGGCATATTTTCCCAATTGTTCACAGGTCTTTCCGGCAATAGCTGGTTTTTCTTTAAAATGCGGCCCATAAACAACCAGAATTGCGATATCATCTTGCCATTTGTCACCTCGGGCTCTGACAATCCCACGCATCTCACTCAATAATTTTCGCACTTTATCCCGATAATGGGATTTAAAACATATAGTAATATCGGCTGTTCCCTCGAGATTCTCGCTTTCAGTGATAAACTCGACATTAATTTGATTATGCCCAAAGCAGGTGAGGACTTTTCCGGCAACTCCAGGCTGGTTGGGTGCCGAAAGAATCGAAACCATAATCAGATCGGTACTCTCAAGTATTCCGCCAATTTTTAGTTTATTACTCATGAATGCTTTTCTTTGCCAGATATTTCTCAATTAAATTAATCAAGGTTGTCGGCATGACTGGCTTTTCAACGAATTCATCTACCGGCAGTACGTCTTCGTTCTTATTATAGACATAACCGGTTTGCTGACACACCGCAGTAAACATGATGATTGGTATCCCGGCAATTTCCGGATCGGAGCGGATTTGCTTGGCAAGCACAAAACCTTCGTCTTCGGTCTGCATAATTACATCCAGAATAATCAAATCCGGCCTCTCACGTTTAATCATCCTTAAACCGCGCTCGGAGTCCTGCGCATCCATTACCGTATAACCATGATTTTCAAGAACGATCCGCAACACCTCGACAAGGTCAATATCATCGTCAATTATTAAAATTTT
>CAZJIU010000006.1:9390-13600 GCA_964546145.1 uncultured bacterium | reverse complement strand
GTGTTAATCTGTACGACCGGCAGATTTAATCGCGCAATCCGAGTTGAGTCAGCACTCGTGGTAATATCTCCGGCAATTACGGCGACTTTCACTCCTCTTTTTTGAAGCTCAGGAATAAGTTTCTCGAGCAGGGTCGTTTTCCCCGAACCCGGTGAGCTCATGATATTAATCAGCAGAAAACCGTATTTCTGCGCTTCACTTCGAATATCGTTAGCTAATTGATCATTAGCTTCCAAAACATTTCTGACAACCTGTATTTCCGTCAAATCCCGTCTCCCCTATTGATCCTTAAACTCTATACTATCAACATATAATTCATTACCACTTATTATTTCAATATCCGTTGATGAGCAGTCTGAGCATATAAAAATTGGTTCGGTGATTAACTGAGTTTTATGACAGGCTCGGCAGCGAATTTTGATCGGCATTTCGGAGATAATCAATTCTGCCTGTTTCAACTGGGCTCGTTCTCTCTTCAAAACATTAAAACTGAACCTGAGCGATTCATGAATTATCGCATGCATTTTACCTATTTTTAGATTAATAGCCGATATGCTCTGAGTCAAACCTGACTTGCGGACTTCATCTTCGGTAATTTTAACTATATTTTGGGCAATTTGTAGTTCATGCATGGTCGCTGGAATTTAGTAGAAAACGCAAAATTAACAAAATCTGGTTGTACTCTAACTATCTTGTTTAATTACTCATCTATCAGCATATTCTCGGTAACATTTCGCCGGACAACATATCCAGAATCCGGTGACTTCCGATCAGCGTTTTCAAAATAACTTTTCCTTTGGGTTCGTCTACTACTTCTCCAACAATATCCGCACTCTCACTGCCGGGAAAAGAGTGAATGATTTCCAATGCCTTAACAGCCTCATTAGTATCAATCACCATCAGAAATTTTCCCTCGTTTGCCAGATATAACGGATCAAATCCCAAAGGCTCGCAGAATCCTAGTACGCAATCTCTAATCGGCAAGGCAATCTCTTCGATTTGAATTCCAAACGCCTGATTCTCAACAAATTCATTTAAGACAGTCGCAATCCCACCGCGAGTCGGATCTCGCATCAGTTTCACACCATCTAACTCTGATAAAAGTATTCTGATTATTTGGTTAACTGGGGCACAATCGCTTTGCAAATCCATCTCGATTGGAAAATCTTCGCGGGCCTGGATAATCGCAGCACCATGATCTCCGATATAGCCGTTAATAATTATTTTATCTCCAATTTGAATTCGATGCTGACCCAGCTCGACACCTTCAATTAATGTTCCAATTCCACTGGTATTGATATAAAGACCATCGGCATTCCCTTTTTCCACAACTTTCGTATCACCGGTTACTATCTTAACACCAGTAAATTCTGCCATCTCTTTCATCGAGTTTAATATCTTTTCCAGAGCAACTATTTCAAAGCCCTCTTCGATAATAAAACCGCAGGATAACCAGTTGGGAATCGCTCCACAAACAGCCAGATCGTTGACTGTACCAGAGACCGCCAACTTGCCGATATCACCTCCCGGGAAAAATAAAGGTTTAATGACATAGGAATCTGTCGTAAATACAATTCGACAAGAATCTGATTCTAGCAAGGCACTGTCTTCCAGCCGATTTAATTGCGGATTACCAAAATACTTTAGATACAATTCCCGTATTAACCGATGAGACTGTAAGCCCCCATTGCCATGTAGCAGTGTTATACGGTCTTTTTGATTCATATCGCAAAACTCATTTTCGATATTTAAACCAGGTTGCACAGGTACCTTCACTGCTTACCATACACGCGCCTTTGGGATCCTCAGGATTACAGATTTTCGAGAACAAGGCACAGTCAACCGGATTTTTAACACCTCTCAATATATCACCGCAGATGCAGCCAGGATATTCAATTGCCGGTTCACGAGTGATCTTAAATTTATTTCGGGCATCAAAATCCCGATATTCTTTTTTTATCTGCAAACCGCTTCCCGGAATGATCCCCAATCCGCGCCAATCACTATCTGATTTCTCAAAAACTTCCTGCATTATTTCGCGAGCTTTAGGATTGCCATTTTCCTTTACACTGCGGGTATACTGATTTTCTACCTTACTTATACCATCATTCACTAATCGAATTAGCATCAGGATCGTTTCCAAAATATCCAGCGGTTCAAAACCGGATATAACACAGGGAATCTTATATTTCTCTGCGATAAAATCATAAATATGAATGCCGGTTATCACCGAAACATGCCCCGGACAGATAAAGCCGTTAAGCCCAATTTCGCCTGAGTCCAATAATGCCTGCATGGCATTAGGCATCGTTTTATGAGCCGATAGTACCGAAAAATTCCTCATACTCTGATCACTTGCAGTTTTTACCGCAGTTGCTACTGTGGGTGCTGTTGTCTCGAATCCGATTCCAAGAAATACAACTTCCTTCTGAGGATTCTCTTTAGCAATTTTAAGGGCATCCATTACCGAATAACAGATCCTGACATCAATTCCTGCCCCTCTCTCCTTCTGAAGACTGGTTTTACTACCCGGTACACGAACCATATCGCCGAAAGTCGTAATGATTACATCAGGCAAATGAGCAAGAGCAATAGATTGATCTATAAATTCAATCTCGGTCACGCATACCGGACAGCCGGGTCCGCTAATTAATTGAATTGAATCGGGAATCAGTTTCTGAATACCGAATTTGAAAATCGCAATGGTATGACCACCGCAAACTTCCATGAATTTTAAGTTTTGCCGGGGACATTCCTGATGAATTTTATTGACGATAAATTCGACTAACTCCAGATTACGAAATTGATCAATATATTGCAGCACGATTCTTCTATCTCAACTTGCTTTTTCGTTGACTGAATTCAGCTACTTCTTGCCAGATTTGCAGCGTTTCCAAAGCGGCTTCCTCGTCCAGACGCTCAATCGCAAAACCGGCATGTACGATGATATATTCGCCAATTTTAATATCTGGAATTAAAGTCAGGTTGGCATGGTATTGTACGCCGCCAACTTCGGCAACTGCTTCATTACCGTTTATTCTTATGACCTTCATTGGAATTGCTAAACACATAAAACTAAATCCTGATTAGTCTCTCTCGGTCATTTGCGAACTGGCGATCACCACTTGCCCCAGCGCTATCCCCCCATCATTACAAGGAACGTCGTGATGAGTATAAACATTAAAATCCTTTTTCCCAAGAATCATCTTCAATCGGGTTAAAAGATAGACGTTCATGAAAACACCGCCACTAAGAACTACATCGTTAATCCCGGTATTATTCCTGGCAATCTCAACCCAATCCGCAAGCCCGTTGGCTAATCCATTATGAAATTTTGCGGCTATTGCAGAAATAGGCATTTCATTTTTTATATCCTCAACCAGTTGTCGAATCATCGTCACCCAGTTTAGGATGCAACTCCCATGATCCTCATTAATATTAAATTCATATGCATCATCAGTTAAATTTACAATTGTTTGCTCGAATTCAATCGCTGCCTGACCTTCGTAATTCACCCTATTTCGTAAACCGGCAATCACTGCCACTCCATCAAACAACCGTCCACAGCTGCTGGTTATCGGTGAATTAAGTCCACTATCCAGTAACTTTAATATTGTACTTACTTGTCCGTGATCCAATACTTTTATAAAAGGAATATCAGGTAATTGGGTGCCAAAGACCTCATATAAATAACTGACTCCCATCTGCCAGGGATTTTTAATTGCTGCTGTCCCACCTGGTAAATGGGCTGTTTTAAAATGTCCCAAACGTTTGAACTGCTTAATTTCTGCTAATAAAAGTTCGCCGCCCCAGATAATCTCATCAATGCCAAACCCGGTTCCATCTAAAACAATAGCCAATACCGGTCGTGTAATCTGATTATCGAGCATACAAGATACTGCATGAGCATGATGGTGCTGAACACCAATTTTGATGACATTATTACCACTTGAATTTTTAGATGGATAATCAAAAGCATACTTTGTACTAAGGTAATCAGGATGTAAATCATAGGCTACAATTTCCGGTTCAATCTCAAAAATACGCTTATAATGCTTTATTCCCTCTTCGAATGATCTCAAAGCCTCAAAGTTTTCCATATCACCAATGTGGTGACTGAGATATATTGAATCGTTTTTCGCCAGGGCAAAGGTATTTTTCTGCTCGGGTCCGCAGGCGAGTACCGGCCGATCAAATTGCCATTTAATGT
>CAZJIU010000006.1:0-9290 GCA_964546145.1 uncultured bacterium | reverse complement strand
AAAAATTAAATGGTGTAATGGCGTATAAGGCAGCATTAATCCAAGATAATGATTATTTGGCGCAACACTGTGGGCAAGTTCTTTTCCCGTCCTTTTTCTGATTAGTACGATTGGGTGTGGCACAGATTGAAGTAACTTAATTTCAGCATCATTCAATACACAAAAATTCCTAATCTCATCCAGATTGGGGAACATCACTGCAAAAGGTTTATCCTGGCGATATTTGCGGGAACGCAAGGTCACAACCGCATTCTCATTTGTTGCATCACACGCCAAATGGAAACCGCCAATACCTTTGATCGCTATGATATTTCCGACTTCAAGTAATTTCCCGATATGGTTAAAAAGATATTCATATTCCACTGACTTATAGGCACTTATAAGTACTTTACCGGACTTATTTCCTAATTCCAAATGCGGCCCGCAATTCGGACAAGCGTTGGGTTGGGCATGAAAGCGCCGGTTAGATGGATCGTCATATTCTGCCTGACATTGCTCACACATTGTGAATTGTGCCATTGTCGTTTTCGGACGGTCATAGGGTATATCCTGAATAATCGTATAACGCGGTCCGCAGTTGGTACAATTAATAAAGGGGTAAAGGTAGCGTCGGTTAGCAGGATCGAATAACTCTTCTAAACAATCGTCACAGAGATCCAGATCAGGTATAACGGCGGCACTTCTCTCACCCAGTTCCGGACTCTGACGAATCTCGAATTCGTTATACAATTCAGCCGTAGGAATAACAGTTGATTTGTAATTGATGATTTTACTTTTTGGTGGAGCATTTTCTTGAATAGACTTTTCAAATGAATCTAATCCATTTGTCAATCCTTGGATAACAATCGTAACGCCCGAGAAATCATTATAAACAAAACCATTCAATCCCTTTTCTATAGCAAGATTATAGACAAATGGGCGAAAGCCTATTCCCTGTACGATGCCGCGGATTGTTATTTTTCTGGTTTGCATTATCATAAAAAGTACAAAAAGATCGCTAATACTATATAAACTTACCGATCAATAAAATACTAAAAAACAGAATATTATTCATGAAATGGTATGCATGAAAATATAACTATACTGACTACGAATTAGGGTATTAATAGCCAGTATCTATAAAATTGTATATTCTCGATGTCTTATCCTTCTCTGACCTTTTCCTTAATTCTCTGAATATGCCCTCGTCCGAGTCCCTTGACTTCACAGCCTAATTCAAAATAGCGTTGAATTTTATCATCACTTAGAATTCCGAAACAATCAATGATTGCTGCCGACTGCCCGATTTTTTCCACGATCTCATCCGGATCGAGATTAAGATAAGCTTCATGGCGAACAGCCAGAATGACCGCTTTAACATCTTTCAGAGCTTTATCAAGGTTCTGTTCAATCCGCAGATTTTTTAATTTTTCCTGGTTACGGAAAAAACGGGCTTTGCTGTATCCCGGACTGGGATATGTATCTTGCTGCTCGAACTCCCACCAGTGCTGAACATAGGGATCGTGAACTCGAATTTCCGCTCCCATTTCTACCAATTTACGCACAATAATTTCCGAGCCGCTATAGCGTGTATCGCCGACATCTTCCCGATAAGCGGCACCAAGAATTAACACATCTGCGGCGGCTATCGGTTCGCCCATATTACGTAAAGCATCACGGGTTAATTCCGCCGCATGCAACCCGCGGGTATCATTGACATCAATCGCAGTTGGTGTAATTCTGAAAATATCGTCGTTCCATCCTAAAATGTGCTTATAAGCCCAGATTCCCAGACCACCGTCTTTCGGCAAACAATAGCCACCAATTCCGGGACCGGGGAAAATCATATTATTGTGAGTCGGTCTCATTTTGATCGCTTTAATCACTTTGATTAAATCCACACCATTGCGTTCGGCAAAGAGGCTCCATTCATCCAGGAATGCCAAAATAGTTGCCCGATAACTATTCTCAACAATCTTAGCTGTTTCCGACTCAATTGGACGATCCATTACCGTGAGTGGAAAATCCTTAGTATTCAGCACTTCATTCAAAAATTTTACTACTTTAACTCTGGCTTTCTCGTTTACACCGCTGCAGACGCGCCAGAAATCACGAATACTGGCAACATAATTTCTACCGGGCATTACCCGCTCATAGCTGTGGGCTAATAATGGATCAGTCTCGATTCCACGCTTTTTGAAAGCCTCTTTCATAATCGGGAATGCGACCTGCTCAGTGGTTCCCGGCGCAACAGTAGTTTCAATTAATGCCAATGCCTCGGCTGGGATGTGTTCGGCGATAATTCCAATTGATTTTTCCAATGCCGCCATGTCAACTTGACCGGTTCTAACATTACCCAGGTTTTCTTTTAAATAATCACACTGCACATCCACAATTACAACATCGGCGAGCTTCAGGACATCATAAGTATAGGTTGCAATTAATGTTTTCTTTTCGATTACGCACCGTTGAATCATTGGCTCAACTTCCGGATCCTCAGCCTTTACCGGAGAAATTCCCCGATTTAGCAGTGGTATTTTCCAATAACTCCGTGCACTGGGGCGCTGCATTCCGATTACAAATTTGGAAGGCTTTCCGTTTTCATCAACGGTATCGGCAACGATCGCCGCCATTACCGCGCCGACAAATCCAACACCCATTACCACGACAATTTCACGACCTTTTTCGCGTTCGGCTTGGACGCATTTCTTCAACATTTCAAATTCCGATTGGTATTCTTCCTGACCTGGAATTCGAAATTTCTCACCGCTTGGACTCACTGAAAACATTTCTGGCATATTTACTCCCTTTTTAAAGAAATTAGCACGACACTCTTTTTTGCAGCATTTGACTAAAAAACAGATTATTATTTTTCATCGCCCAAGTATAATAAAACTTTAGCAAAAGGTCAGCAATTTTTAATGTAATTAAATAAAAAGTGAGCCAGGTACTTCAGTTACCTTTTCAATACAGTGTGGCGAATTATTATGCACATCATTAACAAATCCAGAAATCGGATAGGCTTCCAAAACTTGCTTAAAAGGCTTGAGCAATTGGAGGGCAGCTATCGGTTTATTGTCATCACAATTTAGCCAGATGTCCAAATTCTCTTTTTTCAATAAAGCCGGCATACGGGGATGAATAAACTCCAGCTGCTCGCTTGTCGCTGTTGTGATTACGGTATAAGTGAATTTCGTAATCCCTTGATTGTCAGTCCATTGACTCCAAAGCCCAGCCATTGGTAAAATACTCCTATCCGGCATGGAAATATAGTAAGGTTGCTTCTTTGAATTGACTTTTCGCCACTCATAATACCCATCGGCAATCACCACACAGCGATTTGCATCAATCAAATTCGAAAAGGAGCGTTTCTCGGTAATCGTCTCGGAACGGGCATTGATAAACATAGAAACATTTTGCGGATCTTTCACCCAGTTCGGAATTAAACCCCACTGCATTGGCTTCACAACTCGCTGACCTTCATGTACCAGGATGGGCATAATCTGGGTCGGAGCAACATTGTAATTGGGCTGATGCTGGCAAGAATCATCCCAGAGTTGAATGGAGAGTTCCTCAATGATTTCCATTTTACCCTTAGTTAATGTTTTGCGCCCACACATGATTTAATTTAAAATAAATGACACAGAGTTACACAGAGAAAACATGGTGATACACAAAGAATATTTCAATATTAATTATAATAACCTCAGTGTTACTCCGTGTCACCTCTGTGCACCTCCGTGTTCAATCCTCTCCTCACCATTCGGTTGCATAGCGTGTTTCAGTCATAATTGGCTTTCTGACTATTCCTTCCTTTTTGGGTGTCAACTTCTCAACTACCCGGCGCAGACTGCCCAATTTTTCCATGGTAATCGTATAAACACCAAATGCTACTTCCACCTTGCCCCGAATTACAAAAAGGCTTTCCCAGTTCAGCAAATCGCCGAATTCCTTATAAACATCGGGAAACATAACGCACTCAAATATCTCGGTTTCATCCTCAAAGGTCACAAATTCCATGGGCTCCTCCTGCCTGGTAATCGCCACTTTGCGAGTAAGGTATACTCCTACCAGGTTAATCGTCTGGCCAACATGCCGCGGAATATCTTCTGCCTTGCGAACACGGTCACCCAGTAGCGGCAAGTAACGCTTCAAAGGATGTTCGGAAATCGGAAAACCGAAAGACTCAGTCTCGAGAGTAATTTTTTCTGACTGAGTCAATGGCTCACGCGAATATGGTATCGGAGATGGTTCATCTGCTCCATCCCGTAGATAATAACTAGCAACCTTAAAGGCAATCTCCTTGTGATTCATTTGCGGTTCCAACTCGGCAAAACAGCCGGCATTAGTCAGTGCCATCGCATCTGCCAGATCAATATCCACCCGTGACATAAAATCGGATAGCGACCGAAAATTATCAGCCTTGCGTTCCGCCAGCAGCGCATCCACAGCTTTACTCTGCAGATTGTTAATTGCCATAAAACCCATCCGGATTCGGTCTTTGTGCCCCCGATAATCTTTCCAGCTGGTATTCACATTCGGCGGCAGAATCTCGATGCCGAATCTTCGCGCTTCACTCAGGTAGGCATAACTGGAATAATAACCGCCCTGATTGGAAATCACCGCTGCCAGGAATTCCGCCGGAAAATGAGCTTTCAGATAAGCACAGGTAAAGGAAAGCATGGCATAAGACGCCGAATGGGGTTTGCAGAAAGAATAACCGGAAAAAGATTCAATCATTGACCAGAGTGTTTCCGCCAGCTGCTGGGAATAGCCCTGATTCACTACACCAGTCACGAATTTCTTCTTCCAGATTGGCACTAGGTGTTTCAGGGATGACCGGGATATTACCTTGCGCACATAGTCGGACTCCGCATAGCCGAATCTAGCAATCTCCCGCGCTACCATTGAAACCTGCTCCTCATATACCATAATTCCATAGCTTTCTGCCAAGCATTTCAGATCGGGATGCAGCAGTTTCCAGGGCTTGCCGTGAATTCGTTCGAGCATAATGTTGATATAGCGGTTGGCTGCCGGACGAATGATTGACGAATAGATTACGACATGCTCAAAGTCCACCCTTCCTGCCTTTTGCAGCAATTGCCGGGTTGCCGGGCTCTCAATATAAAACACCCCTATAGTTCGGCCAGCCTTCATCAGAGCCTCGGTTTTTGGATCACCAATCGGTTGAATTTGATGATAATCCATATATTCATTCCGATAAAGGCCAATCTGTCTGAGCGTATCCCGCACTACTGCCAGCGAACGGTTGCCCAGAATATCAATTTTCAGCAATCCCGAATCTTCAACCTGATCCTTTTCCCACTCCACAATCTGAACTCCCTTGGGAGCCATCAAAACCGGTACATACTTACGAATCTCGTCAGGCACAATTACAACCCCGCCAGGATGTACCGAAGATACCCGAAACGCACCGGCAATTTTCTCACTCTGCTGAATAATTTCCAGCAGGGTATCGTCGAGATCGAGATTTTTGAAACGCGAATCGGTCTTGATCCACTCCAATAGTTGCGTCTTACGCGCAAAATAGCCGATCCGTTTGGTTACCGCTTTAATTTCCTCGTTGGAAAGTCCATATACCTTGCCGACCTCCCGAACCGAAGATCGCGGCTGCATAAAAACCTGACTGGAAACCATAGCAGTACGCTCGTTGCCGTACTTTTTGAAAATATATTCCAGAATGGCGTCACGCTCATCCCAGGGAAAATCCACATCAATATCGGGCATATCTACCCGCTCAGGGTGAATAAACCGCTCAAATACCAGATTATACTTAATGGGATCAATCTGGGTAATAAACAGACAATAGCTAACTATCGAAGCAGCTCCGGAACCCCGCCCGATAGTAGCCTTGGTCTGTTTAACAACATCCCAAACCACCAGAAAATAGGGAGCATAACCCTTCTGGACTATCAACATCAACTCATACTCAATCCGTTCTTTGATTGGTTCACTAATCTCACCATAACGCAATTTAGCGCCTTCGTAGACCAATTTGCGCAGCTGGCAATTCGCTTTGTGAGTTTCCTTTAATGATAGCCCGGGAAAAATTGTATTGGTATAATTCCAATCGGTTTTGCAGCGCTCCGCCAGGTATTGGGAATTATTGATCGCTGCCAGACTGTTGGGAAAAAGTTTGATCATCTCCTTCTCAGAACGGAAGAAATGACGTTCGTCTTTGAAATCACCTGGCGTTAACTGGGATAGGGTCTTATTTTCATCAATAGCTCGCAATACACGATGGGTTTTCTGATCGTTAGGATTCAGGAAGTAGACATCGCCGGTAGCCACGATTTCCAGATTAAACAACCGGGACAAGCGCCAGGCGTGCCGTTCCGTTATCCCGGGACGCAACTCGACAAAGAGGTGAGTTTTGGGCATCAACTGCGATAGTTTCGCTAATAACGTTTCTTGGTGCGCCAGTACAAACAGACCCCTCTTCCAGCGTTTAAGCAGCTCAGTCACCCCAGAATCATTACCATCATGAACAGCGGAAATAATGCGACACAGGTTCTCGTAGCCGTACTGACTTTCCGCCAGTAAAATAATATCATCATCACCCCCAGTAAGGATATTTGTGCCCGCTATGGGCTTAATATCAGCCTCTCTGGCGAATTGTACAAAACGGATGAAGCCCCAGAGACCGTTAACTTCGGTCAAAGCAAGATATTGCTGACCGTATGCCTTAGCCCGGGCCAACAACTCCTGTAGAGTGGCGGTGCCGCGCATCTTGGAAAAGGTCGAATGAGTGTTTAGATGAACTAACATATTTTTTTAGTTACACGGAGGCACACAGAGCATCACTAACAACATTAAAAATCTCCGTGGTTCTCCGTGATGCCACCGGGTGACTCCGTGTCAAATTCCCCTTAATCTTAGGTATCAATAAACCTGCAGCTGAGCCGATACTCCCAAAGCCGTGTTTATCCCGGATACGATCCAGGGTCTGCGATAGCACGTCCGGGCGATTATCTTGGAACAGTTCCAACTGCTGCTTAACGGGTTCGAGACGAGTAGCGTCCAGTAAAATCGAACGTACTCGATTGCGCCGATAATTGGCATACATAAACAGCGCTACTACTTCAGTAATTACCATTTTGTCGTCATTATAGATTACAGCCCCTTGGCGTGAGTTTTTGAATCCGTCGGTGTAGTGAATTTCCAGTCGCAGAGACTTTGCAATCCGGCACCGACGGCGCAGCTCATATGCCACCTGCTCTGCCAGATTACGTACAGTGGCAATCAAAATATCCTCGTCATTAGTATCTTCTGCCAACACAGTCTGCTCGATAATGTGATCCTGCAGCTGCGGCGGCTGCACTGCGGAATTATCCCGGCCATTGGCTTCCATAGCAAGTTTACGGTAATATAGTCCAAACAGTGTTCGTCCAGCTTCCGGCCAATTGACAATCGCCTGAACATTTTGCACCCGGTAAAGAAACAGAAATTTGAGCATGCGGCTGACACTTTTTTCCTGAGCAACGGGTAAAATCTCCGAATACAACGGTGCTAAAAAGCAGGGTTCGCTGCCCTGTTCCACGCGGTGAATCATTTCCGGCACCACCGCAGTAGAAATACTGCTTACCAATTTATTGGCACTGATCCCGATCTGACTGCTCATACTCATTCGACCGCGGATATCCTTCGCAATCAGGTAACCGGTCTGAATGTCGTCTTGGTAAATATTCTGCATGCCACCCATATCCAGATAGTATTGGCCAAAGGCGGCCGGTTCGGCAATTGGCGAATAGTGAGAAATCATCTGATACAGATAGCGATGCAGTTTGGCATACAGAGTCGAATTGTAGGGCAGCAGAGTTACGCCATGGGACATCCGCCGGGCAATCGAAACTTTCAGTCCTCGGTAAAGCCCTTCTTCCTTTGCCTCAGATGACAATGCAACAATACTCCCACCTTGGTGATGTGAGGAAATAATCGCAATCGGACGCGTCCGCAGACTGCTGTCCAGGACACGCTCTGCCTGCAGCTCAAAATCATCCAATCTGATATGATAAATCCCACTGGACATTGTTTCAGCTACACGGAGACTCACTGAAAAGACACAGAGGCACACGGAGTATTATTAAAAACCTCTGTGGCTCTCCGGGAATCCTCCGGACAACTCCGTCTCAAAACACAAAACGTCTAATACCATCTTTCAGCTGTTTAACATTGAAATTGATTAACAAGCCAACCTCCTTTTTGGCTAATTTCAAGTAAGTCAGTATCTGTGCTTCGTGAACTGGTAGCATCTCATCTACCGATTTCAATTCAACAATTACTTTATCTTCAACCAAGACATCAATCCGATAGCCGCATTCCAATCGGATTTCTTTATAGATCAATGGCACCGATTTCTGACGCTCGACCATTAAACCCATCTTTTCTAATTCATAAACTAAGCATTCCTCATAAGCCGATTCCAGCAACCCCGGGCCTAAGTGATTATGAACCTCAAGCGCTGCTTTGATAATCTTACCAGTCAAATCAGCAAGCTTCATAAAAACTCCTTTTTAACTACACGGAGGTGCACATAGTAGCATTAAAAACATAAGGAATCTCTATGGTCCTCAGTGAACATCTCCGTGTAAATCCGTGTCATAATCCCTATTCATACAGTCTCAAAATTGCCAGTACTACCCCACCAATCCGGAATTCATCAGCCGGTGAAACATGAATTATTTCATACTCCGGATTGCGGGGATGCAGCTCTACCCTCTCGGCTTTGGGATAGTAACGTTTCAATGTCGCTTCGCTATTGATAAAGGCGACCACTGTCTGTCCCGGGAACGCCTCGGATTTCCAGCGGACAATTACATAATCACCATCCTCGATATGATCACCAATCATCGAATTACCTTTGACCTTCAAAACATAATTATCAGGATGAACATAAGCTGGCGGTACTGCAATGTTTTCCCGGTTTTCAACCGCTTCCAGTGGATAACCGGCAGCAATCAGTCCCAGCAGCGGCAATTCATTGCCAAAAACCTGGTCTGTAAGGGTTAACGCCCGTTTGGCATTGGTTTTCCCGCGTTCCAAAACGCCCAGATTTTTCAACTCCTTGACATACCAGTTCACCGTACCCAGCGATCCGATTTTCAATCCCCTCATGATCTCGTGAAAAGTTGGGGCTCGATCATGGTCAGCGGTAAATTTGCGAATAAATTCCAGAAACCGCAGTTTTTTGGGTGAAAGTTGTTTGTTCATTATTAATTTCTCCATTACTCGTAAGTTACTCGTAAGTAATATAAATTAAGCCAAAACAAAATGCAAAGGAAAAATAAAAA
>CAZJIU010000005.1:42518-60770 GCA_964546145.1 uncultured bacterium | reverse complement strand
ATTGTTCCGGAACAGCAACAAGTACTGCAAGAGCTTATTTCCACTCAATATGCCCTGAGCGGCGCGGAAGAGGATTACAGTTACCTGCTGGCCTTATCTATCGGCAGCGACGTTTATATAACCTACAACATTACTATCGAATCTCGCAATGTTGGCTCTTCAATTGTTAAAAAGGGCATAGTCGGCTGCCGGGCTTTCGAGACTACCACCGGACGCTTATTGGGGACCGAAACCGGTTACAGCCCGGAGCGCGCCGCACCCGCGGCGGTGCTCATTGAAGAAGCAATGAATGATGCTGCCGATAAAGTTTTGAGCAGGATTTTAGCCTACTGGAAAGCCGACACCCGGCAGGGTGTCCAGTACAAGCTGATCGTGTCGGTCAGCAACACTTATGACACCGACGAAGCCGAGGAAATTATTTTCCAGATCAACGACATCCTGAAGGGAATGTCCAAGGTCCTGAAAGAAAATGCCGTCTCTGACTATTCCTATGACGTCCTGATGTGGGTAGATCCCAATAAACACTCCTCCGCTTCCGATATTTACCGGGCAATAAAAAGCCTTTATAAAGGCAGCGGATCGGTGAAAAGAACCTCTATCTCCAGAAAACTAATTCTCTTAGCCGTCACTGAAGAATAGGGGGAAGAATGCGTAAGACATTAACCTTGATCATATTCAGTTTGTTAAACATTATGAGCGCGGCTCAGATTCCCAAGTGGGCGCAAACCAACAGTCATCCTAAATATCCTTCATCAACTTACCTGCTGGGCGTTGGGATTGCCAATGAAAAATCCACCGCCACCGAATTAGCCCGGGCCGATGTCGCCAAACAGATCCGGGTAAAAATAGAATCCGAATTGGAGACCATGGAGCAGGAAATAACTGCTGATGACCAGACTAAGCTAAAATCCGAAATAGTCTCCCGTACGAAATCCGTCGTAACCGAGACAATCGCCGGTATCGAAATCGCTGCCACCGAATTCGTCAAAGGCAATTTTTACGTTCTGGCGGTCCTGAATAAGCAGAACTATTATTCGTCGCTCGAACAACAGCTGGGGAGCATTATCACCGAAACCGATACTTATTTAGCTGGCGCCCGGACATTGATGCAACAGGGAAATGTTTTTAACGCCCTGAACAATTACCTCAGCACCCTGAATACAATACCTGATTTCCTGGCGAAAAATGCCCTTTATTCAGCCCTTACCGGATCAACTTACCCGTCCGCCCAAAGCTATTCGGCAGCCGGCGTTCTGACCGAAGCCCGGGCCTTACTGGCTGCGATCAATATCAGGATCGTCAGCGGAAATAACCAGGACGCCCAGGTGGGCAAAACCCTTGGCGAACCGCTAATTGCAAAAATATGCTACACCACCCCGGAGGGCAACGAAATAGGGGTAAAATGGTATCCGGTAATTATCAAATATGCAAACGGCGAGATAATCAATAAGGTTGCCTCTGATCGGGATGGAACTGTCAAGGTAAATGTTTTAGCCGTACCTACCGAGAGCGACAATCGGCGTGGTGCGGTCATTGTTACCCTGGGATTAAGTAACATACCTGAAATTTTTAAAACCGAGATCGAAAAAATCCAGGCTGTTTTCTCCTACAACCTGACGGTCACCGAGATGGCCTTTTCCGTGAGTATCACCAATGCCGCCGGTGTTTCAGATCCCGAGCTAAACCGCCTGATAACCGGATGGATCAACGAAAATGGATTTAAAACCAGTCCAGATGCCAGTGCAGCTATAGCCGGCACGGTCGTAGTAGCAAATGAAAAGACCATTGATTCGCCAGCCGGAAAACAAATATTTATCGAGGCTAACCTGAACTTGGTGTTAACCGATAAGAAAACCGCAAGTCAATTGGCTACCATTACGGCTGCCGGTAAGGGCATGGCTCTCAATTCACGCGACCTTGCCATTCAAAAAGCCTGCACCAAGTTAAACGTGTCTAAAGAAAAATTCGCCGCCTTCCTACAGGCTGCCACTAAAACGCAATAAATGAAATTAAAAGTAAAACGAAAGGAGTAGTGCTATGAGAAAATTACTTATTATTGCCCTGGTAATTCCGCTGAGCCTAATGCTGATGAACTGTGGCGGTAAGCCGAAAGCTAAAATGAACGAAGTCCCGGAATGGTATTTGAATCCGCCCCAGGCTGAGGATGCCATTTACGAGGCTGGCGATGCTGCTAAACAAAGCATGGGCTTAGCCAAAGAAGCCGCCGATGCGCGCGCCCGGGACGGGATTTCCCGGATGATTGAAGTAAAAGTGTCCAACATGCTGAAAAACTTCATGCAGGAAAGCGGTCTCGGCGAAGATGCCGAAGCCTTAGAGTTCACTTCGTCGGTAAGTAAACAGGTCTCCAACAATGTCCTGAACGGCTGCAAAATCATCAAGCGCGAAATGAAAACGGAAGGTTCATTGTATCATGCCTATTCACTGGCTGAATACAACCTGAACAGCCTGATCCAGGAAACGCTTAACGAAGCGCGCAAACAAAAGGCGCTTTACAACGAAGCTAAGGCTAATCTCAGTTTCGACGAACTCGAAAAAGAGGTCCAAAAACTCGAAGCCGTAGGCAAGTAAACTAAAATAAGCCCGTTGTGTTTCCAAATACATGGCGGGCTTATTCTCTTTCCAATGCGAAACTACCTGTCAGTCATTTTATTTCTGTTTATTATTACCCTTTCTGCTAACTCCCAAACCATTATACCGGAATGGTTTGAGAAAATGCCGGAGGCGCCTCGGAGTACAATGTACGCTGTCGGATATGCCGGCAAGTATCAGAATCCTTCAATGGCCCGCAAAGCTGCATTTTATCAAGCACTTACCGATATGGCTAAGCAATTGCAGTCACATCTCATTTTTGAAATCGAGGACATGGCAGATGGCATTTTCAGGCTTTTGAATCCAACGTTTGACCTATCCTACGAAGCGGTTGCCCTGCTGGAAATTGAATCTGGCTACACGGCTCTCGATTCTTCTATCTCTGCCGATGGATATTTTGTGCTAATCAGTTACCCACAAACAAAACATAAAATTTCTGCTAATGACAAAGAGTGGGGTGCTCGTCCTGACTGGACTGTCAACTTACCCTCGTCGAATGAATATTATTACGGAGTCGGCATAGTATCCAATTATTCCTCTTGGGCACGAGCCTGGAGGGATACTGACGAGTATGCCCGATTCGATTTAGGCAAAAATATAGAAGTAGCTGCACGCTCGGTGCATACCGTTCAGCGTGACAATAGAAATGTCGTTGAATCGAAAATAATTCGGCAGTCTTACGATCTCACCTTAAAGAATAGTGTCATCATTGGCCGCTGGTACGACAAAAACGGCGATACCTATTATGCGCTATGTCGGCAACCGCGATCAGTTACACCTGACTGATTTTATCAACAAGCTCCGCAACGCATCCATTTATCATATTTATCGGAACACCATCGCTGAATATCAGACCGGCAGAACTTCCGCCCAAATGCTTGGCGGTAATGGCGCCCGCATAAACATCATTTGATACAATTAAATCATCACGAAGCGATAAGATTCCGTCTTCCAGTGCCGTCAATCGTAAATTGCTTTGCAGAACTAAACAAACTGCCGTGCCGCAGGTTTTACCAAAATTTTTCGTGCATTCCATGGCTAAAGCCCTAAGCGCATTGTCGTAAAGGTTGGTCATATCGGGAAATCGCGTTCCGAAATCCGCGTCGTTTGGCCCAATTAATGGATTCTTACCCGAAACATTAATATGATCTTGAACAACCCATGCCTGCTTTAGCTCGTCCCGTTTCATCGGTATAACTCTTCCCAGGAACACAAAGTAAGACGCCCCCATGCGGGCTGCCGCACGGGTCAATTCTCTCCAAAGCGCTTCGTCAGGGCGGTTTAAGATCCAGATCCCAGCTCTGGATTTTTTTGTGACCATAGTCCCAAAGAGAAAATCGTCGCTATAAGGATGAGCACGGAAATCCACGGCTAATCGAATCGTCGAGATCAGC
The DNA here is from genome assembly GCA_964546145.1 of uncultured bacterium. Taxonomy (GTDB): domain Bacteria; phylum Fidelibacterota; class UBA2242; order UBA2242; family UBA2242; genus CAZAKO01. The sequence goes on along the minus strand of CAZJIU010000005.1, from coordinate 56,766 downwards.
GCGATATTAAGATTTTTGGCTTGGATTGCGCCAAGCTGATTTTCTATTTCTCTGTAAGTATCTGGTGTCAATTATCTTCTGATGGCGGATCCAGGATATCGGGGCTCGTCCGGATTTCTTCACTGTTTTCAAAACTACTTAAGAAACTCACTAATTCGGCTTGCTTCTTAATTGCCTTGTCCAGGAGTTGAATTAACTCGTCCTTATAATGTTCCAGCTTTACAATCTCTTCCCGCTCGATCTCTTTTTTTTGTTTGGCGGCATTCAAAACATCGGCGGCTAATTTCTCCGCATCCGCGACAATCTTTTTCGCCTGCTCCTCGGCTGATTTAATGAGATTCTCAGGTGAGGTAACTTTCATCTGGGTAAGCTGATTTTCAATCGGTTCAAGCTCCCCGAGGCGCTTTTCAATCTTTTCAAACTCGTCGGCTAACATCTCCAAAAAATAGGTCACCTCAACCGGATCGTAGCCACGCCAGGACTTGTTAAATTTCCGTTCAACGATATCTTTTCTCTGGATCATATTATGTTCTACCTAGGCTGTATGCGGGTAGTCCGAACTTAGCTTCCTGATCTTCGGTAATGCTCGCGATGGCTTCTTTAACCCGCTTCAGGTTATCATCAATGAATTGTCTTCTTGGGGGAACTGGTTGCATTATTTAATAGATTTGTCTTCAGACGCCCGAAATGTTTTTAATCCTGATCTTCTTCAGTTTCTCCTGGCAATGCCTGATCTGGTAAATTATTATCATCTTCGGCAACCAACGGCGGTTGCTCATCATTATCTTTATCGCTCTCCGATTCCAGGACGCGTGTCACAGCCGATATCGAATCGCCTTCATCCAACTTAATCAGGCGTACCCCCTGGGTGTTTCTACTGATCGTCCGAATCATCGCTACGGGCAGGCGAATGAGAACTCCTTTCTCGGTAATTATCATCAAATCATCGCTGTCAACCACCTCGCGCAGGGCGACCATTCGCCCATTCCGAGCAGAGGTTTTGAGGGTAATTACTCCAACCCCACCCCTCTTGATAACGGGGTAATCCTTGATGTCGGTCCTTTTGCCGTAGCCATTCTCCGAAACAGCCAGGAGGGTGCCGCCTTCATGTCTGACAACTACCATTCCAACAACAAAATTATCTTTGCCGGGTAACTTGATTCCTTTGACTCCCGTGGCTGTACGTCCCATCGCTCGCACATTCGTTTCCCTGAAACGAATAGATTTACCGTGAGATGTACCGATAATGATGTCTTGATCGCCATTTGTAAGTCTTACCGCGATCAGATCATCATCTTGATCTAAATTTATAGCCTTGATTCCGGTCCGGCGGGGGTTGCCATACTGCGAAAGGATTGTTTTCTTGATAATCCCCTTCTTGGTTGCCATGACAACAAAATGCTGGTCATCGAATTCCTTAACATTCAGGACGGCTCGCACTTTCTCGTCGGGTTGAGTCTCAATCAGGTTAATGATCGCCCGGCCTCTGGCGGCTTTGCTGCCGCGTGGTATGGCATGGACTTTCAGCCAATAACACTTGCCTTTATCGGTAAAGAACATAAGGTAATCATGGGTATTGGCAATGAATAGATCGTGTACGAAATCCTCGTCCTTGGCTTGAGCGCCGGCACTTCCGCGGCCGCCGCGATTTTGTCTCCGGGAGATATCTACTGGGAAACGCTTGATGAAGCCGTTATGAGTTATGGTTATCACCATATCCTCTTCAGCAATCATATCTTCGATTGAAAACTCTCCGTCATCCTCGATAATTTCCGTACGGCGTTCATCTCCATATTTATCCCGAACCTCGGCAATCTCGCTTTTCAAAATCTCCATGCGCAGTGGGCGACTTTCGAGGATTTCCTTCAACCGAGCGATCAATTTCAGGATCTCTTTATACTCATCAACAACCTTTTTAACCTCCAGGCTGGTAAGCTTCTGCAGACGCATGTCAAGAATCGCCTGAGCCTGCCGCTCCGAAAATTCAAATCTATCAATTAGATTTACTTTCGCATCATTTGGCGATGATGAGCCGCGGATTATTGCAATTACTTCATCTATGTTGTCCAGCGCAACTTTAAATCCTTCAAGAATATGAGCTCTTTCCTCAGCTTCATTTAAATCAAACTGGGTGCGCTTCACAATAATCTCATGCCGAAAATCTATATAATGACTTAAAACCTCCTTTAGATTCATCCGTTGAGGAATGCCCTCGGCAAGCGCCAGGATATTTATTCCAAATGAATCCTGAAGCTGAGTATGATTATACAATTGGTTTAGAACTATTTCTGGTACGGCATCTTTTTTGATTTCTATTACAATCCGAATTCCCTCTTTATCCGATTCATCACGAATATCTGCAATCCCTTCAATTACCTTGTCCCTTACAAGGTTGGCAATCTTTTCGATCAGGTTCGACTTATTGACCTGAAAGGGAATTTCGGTAACAATAATACTGTCTTTGCCAACTTTACTCGTCTCGAAAAATGCTTTGGCGCGGACCTTTATTGTCCCCTTACCCGTCTCATAGGCACTTCTGATGCCCGCTCTGCCAAGAATGATTGCTCCGGTTGGGAAATCAGGCCCTTCAATAAAATCCATAAGATCCTGGATTGTGGCATCCGGATTATCCACTAGGAAAATTATCGCATCAACAACCTCTTTGAGGTTATGGGGAGGTATGTTCGTTGCCATTCCAACCGCAATGCCACTCGAACCGTTGGCTAATAATACTGGAACAGCGGTAGGTAATACAGTCGGCTCCTCGAGCGTTTCATCAAAATTAGGAGTAAATACAACTGTCTTTTTTTCGATATCTCTCAGTAACTCACCAGCAATTCGGCTCATTCGCGCCTCGGTGTATCGCATTGCTGCAGCATTATCACCATCAACTGAACCGAAGTTACCCTGGCCATTCACAAGAGGGTATCTCATCGAAAAAACCTGCGCCATGCGAACCAGCGAGTCATAGACTGCAGCATCCCCATGAGGGTGATACTTTCCCATGACTTCACCGACTATTCTGGCACATTTCTTAGTCGGACGATTGTAAGACAAATTCAGTTCCTGCATGCCGTAAAGAATCCGGCGATGAACCGGTTTTAAGCCATCCCTAACATCGGGAAGGGCACGGGATACAATAACCGACATTGAGTAGTCCAAATAAGAGTCCCGCATCTCTTCATCAATATTGACATTGATGACTTTGTCTCTCTGAAACTCGATATTTACTTGCCTACTCATCGTTTAGACATCCAAATTTCTGACATATTTAGCGTTTTTCTGAATAAAATTACGCCTTGGTTCCACATCATCGCCCATCAGAATTGAGAACGTTCTATCCGCCTGGGCAGTATCTTCGATACCAATCTTCAAGAGCGTGCGTGTCTCAGGATTCATGGTAGTAGACCAGAGCTGCTCAGGATTCATCTCACCTAAACCTTTATATCGTTGAATGTCGATTTTGGTATTACCTTCTTTTTTAAAGCGCTTAACCAATAGTTCACGTTCATCATCGTCATAAGCGTAGTAGTCCTTCTTACCATAAGAAACTTTGTAGAGTGGCGGTTGAGCGATAAATACATGACCATCCTCCACTAGCTGCGGCATATAGCGATATAAAAAGGTTAATAGTAATGTTCTGATATGGCTTCCATCAACATCCGCGTCTGTCATGATGATGATTTTGTTATAGCGCAACTTGTCAATTTCAAACTCCTCCTCTCCGAATCCGGTACCGACGGCTTTGATTATAGTCAAAATCTCTTCATTGCTAAGAACTTTATCAATACGCGCTTTCTCAACATTAATAATCTTACCCCGAATGGGTAAAATCGCTTGATAACGGCGATCTCTTCCCTGTTTGGCACTTCCACCAGCTGAGTCGCCTTCGACTATGTAAATTTCACACAAACTCGGATCCCTCGTGGAACAATCAGCAAGCTTCCCCGGCAAATTTCCAACATCCAGGGCGCTTTTGCGCCTAGTAAGTTCACGGGCCTTGCGTGCTGCCTCACGAGAACGAGCAGCACTAACACACTTTTCAATAATCCGCCGCGCTTCTGTCGGGTGTTGTTCAAGATATTCAGATAACCCATCCGAAGCAACCGAATCAACAATCCCCTTAATCTCAGAGTTACCTAGTTTCGTTTTCGTCTGACCTTCGAACTGCGGCTCTGGAACCTTAATACTAATTACAGCCGTCAAGCCCTCCCGAACATCTTCTCCGGATAGGGTATAATTTTCTTTTTTAAAAAGGTTATTTTTGGCCGCATAATTATTCAGGGTTCTAGTTACTGCGGTCTTAAAACCTACCAGATGGGTTCCCCCCTCTACGGTATTGATATTATTTACAAAAGTGAAGATGTTGTCGGTGTAAGATGAATTATATTGGAGCGCTATCTCAACTGGTACATTCTCTAACTCTTTTTCTATATAGATCGGCTTCCCGATGATAGACGGTCTGGTTTCATCAAGGTATTTAATAAACTCTATTAAACCTCCCTTGTACAGGAAATGCTGTTCGCTCCCGTCCCGCTCATCTTTTAATGAAACATCGAGGTTCTTGTTTAAGAAAGCTAATTCGCGCATCCGCGCCTCAACGATATCGTACTCCCAAACCACTTTCTTAAAGATCTCTTCATCAGGGGTAAATTTAACCAGCGTACCACGCTTCCGCGTTTTGCCAATCTCCGTTACAGACGACGTAGCGGTACCTCTCTTATACGACTGGGTGTAAATCTTGCCCTCACGGTACACTTCAACCTTCATCCATTCTGAAAGCGCATTTACGACCGAAACACCAACACCATGGAGCCCACCGGAAACTTTGTAAGTCCCTTTATCAAATTTTCCTCCGGCATGCAACATGGTCATAACAACTTCCAACGCGGGCTTGTTCTCAGTTTTATGAATATCCACCGGAATACCCCGACCATTATCCAAAACGCTCACTGAATTACCCTGATTGATTGTAACCACAATCTTATCACAGTACCCGGCAAGAGCCTCATCAATTGAATTATCAACGACCTCAAAAATCAAATGGTGTAACCCCCTCTTGCCAGTATCGCCGATATACATTGCCGGTCTTTTGCGGACAGCCTCAAGTCCCTTTAAGACGGTTATTTTCTCTGCGCTATACTCTGCTGATTCGACAAACTTAATCTTACCTACCGTAAAATAATCTCCTTTATCTTAGAATTGGTTAAATGGGAATTGACTCGATCCAATAGTTCTTGCTTCTGAAATAATAGTTCGTTCCGCCAAGCCGGTGAGTCTACTGCGATATAAAGTTTCCCATAGGCTACCTTTATCGCTTTAGCATGTTTAGCAATTGGTTCTCCAACAATCGTATCCCACCTTGCCACGGCCTGCCACTGATGGACAGTATTACCAATCTTCATTCTTTCTAGCATCTTTTCAAGTGCAGCACCGATAGAAACCGACATCAGGCAATACCTATGGGTAAGTTATATATCTTAATCCTTCCCTTGCCAACAGCTAGTTTCCGCCGATTAATATTGCGGATATCTGTGGTGGTCATAAAAATCTGATTCTGATCTCCAATATTATTAATAATATTAACACAATGGGTTACATCAAGCATGGCAAACAGATCGTCTAACAGGAAAATAATCGGTTCGCCAGCCTGTTCTTCGATAAATTTTCCTTCTGCCATTTTGAGGGCAACCAACAAAATTTTATGTTCCCCCTGTGAGCCTAAATACCTTATGTCACGATCACCATAAACCAACATAACGTTATCAAGATGCGGACCAACGCTTGTCCTACCTGTTTTCAAATCCATTTGAAATCGTGAAACCAGTCTACTCTTAAAACACTCCCTGAATTCAGATTCATCACAAGATATATTTAGTCCTATCTCTAGGACAGCAGGTTTTTCAAAATGGGATAAATTTTGAAAATGAGCGTTCAATATCGGGTTGAACTCATCAACAAATCCCTTGCGAATATTATTAATTCTTTCGGCATGAACAATAATTATATCATCTATTGCTTCAAAATACTTGTCATAATTTTTACGCTGCCTATTCCGATATTGATTTAAAATCAGATTGCGTTGATATATACGCTTCTTATACTCAATCAGGGATGAAAAATAATTGTAGTTAACTTGAGATATTATCCGATCAATAAAACCTCTCCTGACTGCAGGACCACCATCAGTAATCTTTTGCGTACCTGGTGAAAGGATAATCACCGGCATTTTTCCGACAATGTCTATCCTTTTTTTTAATTCAAACTTGTTAATAAATACTTTTTTGCCTTCTTCTTTGGAGTAGTTTAAGTTGATATCAATCCGGCCATTTTTTTGAGAGGTGAAATTACCAAAAATTTGAAAATAAATTTGACCACTCTTTAACACATCCAGATCATTGTTCGTACGAAAACTCTTTGCCAATGACAGATAGTGAATAGCCTCCAATAACGCGGTTTTACCAACGCCATTATCACCACAAATGATATTCACCTGTTCATTAAATTCTAAGTATACTTGGTTATAATTTCTGAATTGAACCAGTTTGAGTTTCCTTAAATTCATCTAAATATTTTTACCAGATATGGAAACATTTATCTGACTAACAGGAGGATATCTAAAATTACTTACTCGCTTAGTCTAATTGGCATTAAAAGCATTATAAAATCTTCTTTTTCCTGTTGCTGATCAGGAAGAATTAAGCAGGCACTAATTGCCGATTTTAGTTTTAATACAACTTTTTCCGTATCAATACTTCTTAATATTTCCTTTAGATACTCGGCATTGTACCCAATTGTTATATCATCACCGTCATACTCAACCTCAATTACCTCATCGGCAGATGTTCTGGACTCAGGATTGACAGTTGATATTTTTGAATTGCTTTTACTTAATAATACCGATATCTGATGAGTAGTTCTGTTTGAAAAAATATCAACTCTCCTTAAAGTTGACAACAGAGAAACAAGATCTGTAACAACAATTTTATCATTATCCTTTGGAATAACACTCATATAGTCAGGAAAGTGTTCATCAATTATCCTAGTATAAATAACGGTCGAGTCTAATTCTACTTTTACGTGATTCTCACTAATCGAGAGCAGGGTTTTACCTTCGGAATCAAGATAACCAAGAAGGAGATTTAAAAATTTTGTTGGGATAATAACCTCACTGTCAGCACCTGAATTTTTAAAATCCTTGCGGATTAGACAAACCAGGCGATGACCATCAGTAGCAACCGCTCTGATTTCCTTACTTTTAAACTGGAACAATACACCCATTAATGCAGGCTTTAATTCGTCCCGACTAACGGCGATAATGGTTTTTTGAATTAAACGTTTCAAAAGAGTGTTTTCAACTTCAACATTATTAAAACCAGCAATTTTAGGAATTGATGGAAATTCCTCACCCGGGCGTCCCATAATTTCGTAGACTCCGTTACCAGATTTTAGAACTACCTTGCCTTCATCATCAGCATTGATAAATATTTCGCCCTCTTCAGACTCATTGACAATATCCAAAATAATTCTCGTAGGAATTGCTACAGAACCATCCTCGGATTTACTTACCGGTAAGGTAGAATTCATAGTAATTTCAATATCAGATGATCGGAGGGTAAGATTTGAATCTTTGACTTCAAATAGAATGCTATTTAAAATTGGCATCGTAGAGCGAGTTGGAGATACTTTGGACACTTTTTGCATATGCGAAAGGAGATCATTTTTTTCGATACTAAGTTGCATTACGGACTCCTTTTTTAGTATAAATTAACGTCGGACAATTTTACCAAAATATGGGAATTTTTCCAAGATTTTTTAAATTAAAATAAAACTAAATTTAATATTAAAATTAGATATAAACTTTTTATTGAATAAGTTAGTGAATTTGTTGATAAAAAGACTTCTTCACAAGAGAGTCTCTGATATTTTTAATAACAAAACAATGTTGACAATATGTTGATAAAAGTATGATTTAAGAAAAATCTTTGCGTCAAGTATATACGTTATTAGTTATAGTAACATTTTAACAATATGTTAACCATATTTAATAACTAACTTTTATTTCTATGTTGAATTTTGAGCGGAGTTCACCAATCCATTTCTCATATAGTTTAGATTTTTTATACTCAAGAGCCCACTGTTCGAGAGTAGTCCATGAATCATCGTAAACGGCATCTAATCTGATTATGTGATATCCAAGATCGGTTTGAAATATTGAACTGACATCGCCTGTTTTTAGGGTATCAAGAACGGCAATAAACTCTGGTTGTTTAATTTGATTTTTGGGAATTCTCTGAATTTTTCCTCTATTACTTTCTACATCTGGATCTTCACTAAATAAAACAGCTGCTGAATCAAATTCTATAACATGATTAATTATCAAATTACGTACGCTATCGGCTAAACTGAGAGTAGAGTTAATATTATCGTCCGATATTTTTGGTTTTATCAAAAGGTGCCGGACATTTATATTTTCACCTTTTCGATCTATAAGTTGAATGATATGATATCCAAATTCTGTTTTGACAACATTGCTTATTTGCCCTTTTTGTAAAGAGAAGGCTACCTCTTCAAAATCTTTGATGAAATCACCGCGAGAGATGAAGCCGAGATCCCCGCCGTATGGCGCAGTTGCCCGGTCATCAGAGTATCTTCTTGCCAAGTCTTCAAAATCACCATTACTGCTTCTAAGAAGAGATAAAATCGAATCGGCTCTATCCTTGGCTATTTTATTTTCTATTGATCCGGGTTTTAATTTGAAAAGGATTTGGCTGAAATCAATTGATGGGGGTATTTCCGGAATACTGTCTTTGTAGGTTTCATAAAAATCTTTTATTTCTCTACGGGTTACTGTTACTTTACCAAATTTTTCATTTTTTAGTTTATCTGTTATTAACTGATTCCTAATTGTTTGGCGATAATCCTTTTTTATTTTCTGCATCGGGCTGCTAAACGCTTTTTCAGCTTCCTCTTTTGAACCCACCTGAGTGATAATGTGGTCAATTTGTTGGTTTAGCATGTTTTCAACGTCGCGATCCTTAACCTCTATTGTTTCTATTTTAGCTTGCTCAAGCAGAATATTTTCATCAATTAGGGCATTCAAAGATAGTTTTGTTAATTGTTCATAACCTTGAGGATCATAACGGGGATCAATTCCAAGTTGAGACGCATAAAGGCGGGTGAACTGATCCACTTCACTTTTTAAAATGACATTTTCGCCAACATTTGCCGCAATGCCGTCAATTAACTCCTGTGAGAAGCTGATCGTTGTAAGAAAGATGAATAATAATAGTTGGTTCCTCATAAATTTGCTCTATCCCAGCTTGATATATTTTCATCTCTTATTTCGATATCCGTTGAGGATAATAGGCTGTCGATAAGGGCGGTGTAACTTTCTTGTATTTTGGATTGGGTTATTTGTTGCAGAATCTCGTCACGGACCTCGTCAATTGAGCGGACAGAGCCAGCCCGGTAGCGCGAAAGGACCTCGATTATATGGTAGCCATAATCGGTCGGGATAGGGCCAAGTATTCTCCGTGGTGTTGTTTCGAAAATAGTCTTATCAATTTCCTTGATTGCACCACCATGACTGATTGTTTTGGTTTCGAAATTGTACTTTTGAAAAAGCTTGTCAAGCTCACTACGTTTCTTGGACTCGAGAACTGACTTGATGTGGTTTGCTTCCTCAAAATCGTTCACAACGACGTGAGATACCGTAGCCTCGTCGAATTCCCTAGTGAAGCTGCTTCGGTTTTTGAAATAGTAGTCCCGAATTTCGTTTTCAGTTACAGTAACATTGGATTGCATGAGGTAGTGGATATATGAGTCAATGATCAGTTCCTTTTCGTACTTTTTCACTTTATATAGGATTGATTCATCGCGATCGAAATGGTATTTCTTTGCCCGCTGATAAATAATTTCATTCTCAATCCAGGACGAGATAATTGATTTGATATAATCCTTATCAGCAAACTTTGTGTTATCTGGATCTGGCAATATTTTCAGTAGCTCATCCTTGGTTAAATAAGTGTCATTGACGCGAGCTAGATAATCTACCGGAACCTGATTCTTTGAGCACAGGCTAAAGAATAGAAGGAGTAGAATAAATGTTTGTAATTTCAATTGTTTGTTACCTCAGGGTTTTGAATTAACAGGGTTAGATTTAGTTTATAGTGGTATTTGTTTTTGATTTTTTCTAAGATCTTTTCTTTCAATTGTTTATGACGATCGTTTTTGTAATCAGACCTAACCCTGACTACGATATTGTCAAATGGAATTGGTTCAGCCTCTTTTACGCTGATTACTTTGATGATTGAATAACCATTGCCAAAAGGGATCAGGTCGGGATAAACCGTGCCAACTTTTGTGTTCTTAGCAGCTTTACCAATTCTGGAATACTGGTTTTCGCGGATGAAGCCAAGGTAACCTTTCGAGGGGCGATCTTGGAATCTTTCCGTATTTTTGTCAGAAAGACTTTTAAAATCGCTGGTCTTTTTAGCAAGTTTCAGTATTCTTTCAGCTTTTTGTTTGTCTTTAATATATATTTCATGTACTTCATATGTAGGCGATGACATATATGCCTTATCTTTGTTTTTCTCGTAGTATGATTTTAGCGTGTCTGTATCAGTACTGATGAAGTTGTCTATCTCGCGCTGTTCGTAGATGTTAGTAAGCTGTAGATATTTCTGATTAGCAAGCCTCATTTTATATTCATTGCTTTGATCTATTTTCTGTTCATAGGCCTTTTTGATGACATAATAATTGATAAAAATTGATTTAATATTCGATGACAAGACAGCTACTTCTGATAAATCGTTTGGAATCGGATAAGGATACAGGCTAATCATTTTTACTAGATCAGGAACACCGTAAGCGACATTATTCGCAATATATATCGGTTCGTGAAAATTTATTGCCTTAATGATATCCGTCTCACTTGGTTGCTTTTGATTGTTATTCTGGTATTCGGTCAATTTCTTTGTGTATTCTTGGGCTAATTTATTAATTGATGTGTCAATCAGAGCAAAATGAGTGCTATCTTGAATTAGTTGCAGGTAATCTAGGTAACCAGAACGGATCCTTTTACTGTTGGCTTGCATTGTCTGCTCTAACAGGACAGGCTTATATTCGTCAAAAGTAAACATGTCTTTCATAGAGAGGGGAATTTTACTGTATAGGTCCAATAGTTGGTTCGTGGTAATAATTGTATCGAGCAGGTTGTGATCGAAGAAAAGATTAAAGATAAGTTTGTATTCATAATTCCTCAGATTTCTTTGGAGGGTTGAATCGCTAAGATAACCTTTCTTAATTGCGTCGGTTACAATTAGCTGTCTGTCAACGAACTGGTTGATTTTGTCCTTTTTCTCATTGTCATTCAGCGGCTTAAACCGGTGTGCAGGAATGAATTCGTAAAAGTCAGCCAAATAGTACCTTTGTGATCCGACTTTTAGCAAAACTTGCTGGTTGTTTTTCGAACAAAATGAAAGGGAAACCAGGCTAAGAACAGTCAATAAATAAATTTTTTTCATAATGAACCTCACTTTGGTTATAAATTAAGTTTGGATGTTAGGAGATACAAGAATTGTTTAACCAGCCGAATTCCTTCGTCCCTTGGGTAAAATATTAATAAATTGAGTCTTAGGCCAGGGATAAACCTATATGATAGTTTCATGACCGCAATGATATCTTTAATATAAATCAAGAGACAGCGAGTATCCCGATAGGGGTGATTTTTAATGAACCGATAAGTAGATCTATTTTCTTCAAGGGTTATTTTATCTATTCCAGCGATAGAACAATATAATTTTATTTCAACCAGGTCAAAGAGGTGCTCTCCGGACGATGGCAGGTTACCGAAAATATCGCTTACTTCGTGGCGTAACGGTTGGAGCTCTTCTATGGATTTAATGGATGATAATATTTGGTAATAGGAAAGACGTAGAGATTCCGATGAGATATAACTCTCGGGGAAAAATGCTTCATAGGGGAAAGATACAGAAATGTTTTCTATGGCGGGGACATTTGATGAGGTCGGAATTATTTCTTCCTCTTTATAGTTATTAAGGTGGTCGGTGAGCATTTTTATGTAAAGATCATAGCCAACGGCATGGATGTTACCGCTCTGCTCGATCCCAAAGATATTACCGGCGCCGCGAATTTCGAGATCCTCAAGCGCAATCGAATAACCAGAACCGAGAGCTGTATAACGCTGGATTGTATGTAGTCTTTTAATTGCCTGATCTGATAGGCTAGATGTCTTGGTGGCGATCAGATAGGCGTAGGCCTTGCGATTATATCTGCCTACCCGCCCTCTAAGCTGGTATAATTGCGATAGTCCGAAATTTTGTGCATTATTGATAAAGATTGTATTTGCATTGGGTATGTCAATGCCCGATTCAATAATGGCTGTGGTGACAAGGATTTGGATGCGGTTGTGGATGAAATCTATCATAACCGGCTCGATTAGGGTTTCGGACATTTGACCGTGGATGTATTTAATAACCAGATCGGGAAACATGAATCTAAGTTTTTCAGTAGTTGATGCAATAGTTTTAATCTCATTATGTACAAAGTATATCTGACCACTCCTAGCGATTTCCCGACGTACGGCTTGTGATATTATATTCTCATCGAAGGATATAGTTTCAGTAAATATCGGGAGTCGCTCCTTGGGGGCGGTGTTGATTAGTGAAAAGTCGCGGGCTCCTATCAGCGAGAAATGCAGTGAACGTGGTATTGGCGTTGCCGAAAGGGATAAAATATCAATATTCGATTTGAGCTTCTTAATTTTATCCTTATCCATTACTCCAAAGCGGTGTTCTTCATCAATAATAAGTAATCCTAAGTCGGCAAAGTTAACATCCTTAGATAGAAGCCTGTGAGTACCTATCAGAACATCAAATTTTTTATTAGTTAGTTCTTCTAAAATCCGGTTTTGTTCAGAGGTACTGATAAATCGGGATATCATTGCAATCTTTATCGGATATTGCTGAAGCCTGTTAGTAAAGGTGACATAATGTTGATAGGCCAAAATGGTAGTGGGTACTAGAACAGCTACTTGTTTGGAATCATTTACAGCCTTGAATGCCGCTCGAATTGCGACTTCTGTCTTTCCAAAGCCTACGTCTCCACACAGTAAGCGGTCCATTGGGTAGGGCTTTTCCATATCGCGTTTTATGTCTTCGGTGGCTGTCAGCTGGTCTGGGGTTTCTTCAAAAGCAAAGTCTGTTTCTAGACTCATCTGAAGATCATTATCCGGAGAAAATGCATGTCCGGTGGAGTTAAGACGTTTGGAGTAGACATCGATGATTTCTCTTGATATTTTCTCGACAGATCTCCGGGTGCGCAGCTTTGTTCGGTCCCAATCACTACCACCAAGCTTGTTCAATTTTGGGATAAATTTTCCCGAGGAGCGGTATTTATGGACAACGTTCATTTTTTCCAATGGTACAAATACATGATCACCACCATCATATTCCAAAACGAGGCATTCTCTTAGTGAGCCAAAGGCAGTAACTTTTTTAAGTCCAATGTACTTACCAATCCCATAATCTAGGTGTACCAGAAAGTTGTGCATAATTATCTTGTTCGGATTGAAACGCTCATGTCTTATGTCGGGTGGTAAGCCCTGGAAGGTCCTGGTTTTTCTCTTTTTGTTTAAGATTTCGATATCTGAATTGATAAACAATCCTGCTTCCGCTAACTCAAACCCGCAGGATAGCGGCATGCTAATAAATTTGATCTGATTTTGGTTAAGAAGAGATGACAGGCGTTCTTGCTGAGTATTATGAATACAGAAGAAGAATATGCTTGGATTCTTGCTGGTTGATATTAGTTTGTCAAGGTATTTTTTAACGGCGGGAACCCCGCGCACGTAGCCGGGAATGGGCTGGACCGGAAAGGAAAACGGTGATAATTCGATATCCTGCAATAAAAGCTGTTTCTTAATTTTCAAATCAGCATGCCTGTTCCGTAATGAATCGATATAATCTCGTTGCAGGTCAGCATGAGGAAAGGCGAAGATCATCTTATCAGGTAAATAGGCCAACAGATCATGACCATTATTAGCAGATAATAAGGGTGGATATAGGAGAATCTTGGTAACCTTTTCTATAGTGTTTTGGGTTTCAGGATTAAAGTATCGAATCGACTGAATATAATTGTCGAAATACTCAATCCGGATTGGTTGGTTATAACCGGGTGGAAATATATCAACCAGCTCTCCTCTGACGGCGTATTCATAAGGAAA
>CAZJIU010000005.1:0-42418 GCA_964546145.1 uncultured bacterium | reverse complement strand
GCTTCTTTAGAGATTGATTTGATTTTCGTAAAGTCAAAATTTTTTGGAAATGCCAATGTTTCGTTTCTCGTCATCTGTTCAATTTGAGCCTTTTGCCGCTTGATATAGCCATCATATTTGATCTCGAGCTCGACTTGTTCGCCGATACCATTATATTTAGAAAGTTTTTCGCGAATTTCTGCTGACAATAATTGAAGAATATCGTCAACGTGAATACTAGGGCGCCGAATGATCTTGGAAAGGGTAGTGCCCGAATTGACAGGTTGTTCGTGGTGGCTGATTAAAAGAGGATTAATTTTATCGGGGCCCATGTTACAAGTATTGAGAAAGTTTACAGCATCGGCAATGATGTGTTTTTTCTCCTCTGTTTTTTGATGCTGTTTTGCATTGATTAAGCCCAGCGAATATCCTTTGTGTAAGAGGCGCTGGTCGGCATTATCGAAGCGCAGGAGCAATCGGTATTCGGCGCTGGAAGTAAACATGCGATAGGGCTCAGTAGGACTTTTCACAATCAGATCGTCTATTAGGACGCCGATATAAGCCTCGGACCGATCAATATGAAGTGGCGGCAAATTACATATTCTTAACGCGGCGTTGATTCCGGCTAACAGACCTAAGGCTGCAGCCTCTTCGTAACCGGATGTTCCATTTACCTGCCCGGCAAGATATAAACCGGATACGGATTTTGTTTCGAGAGTTCGCTTTAGTTGGCAAGATGGGAAGTAGTCGTACTCGATAGCGTAACCCGGTTTAATAATTTCTGCGTTTTCTAATCCGGGGATAGTGTGGAGGGCTTTGATTTGAATGTCAAACGGCAGGCTTGTCGCAAATCCGTTGAGGTAGACCTGATTGGAATTTTCCCATTCGGGTTCAAGAAAGATTTGGTGGGAAGATCGGTCACTAAAACGAAAGATTTTATCTTCTATGCTCGGGCAATAACGAGGACCGACCCCCTTGATCTTGCCGGTGAAAAGGGGTGAGCGATCGAGACCGCTTTTAAGTATTGCATGAGTTTTGGGATTGGTATGAGTGATGTAACAGGGAATGTTTTTAGGATTAAAGTTTTCAGTCTGAAAAGAAAAAGGGACCGGATCAACGTCTCCATATTGGGGGGTGACCTTTGAGTAATCAATTGAATCTGCTTTGATTCTGGGCGGGGTGCCGGTTTTTAGCCGCCCCGATTGAATACCAAATTTTGCTAGGGACTCGGTTAGTCCGACAGCCCACTTTTCTTCAAGGCGACCGCCTGAATGGCTATCCATACCAATATGAATTAATCCATTTAGAAAAGTACCGGCACAGATAATTGCCGTTATGCAAGGTATTTCACCATGATGTTCAGTTGCGACCGCCTTTACCATTGAATTTTCTGTGATTATAGCGGTAGCAATGTCCTCAATAATGGCCAGGTTTTCCTGGCTATCTAGGCGCCGTTGCATTTCAAGAGCATACTGAATTTTATCGGCTTGGGCTCGGGGCGACCAGACGGCTCTTCCCTTTGAACGATTTAATGTCCTGAATTGGATTCCGGTCTGGTCTATTACCTTGCCCATTTCACCGCCGAGGGCATCTATTTCAGCAACTAAGTGAGCTTTGGCAAGTCCGCCGATAGCCGGATTACAGGACATCCGGGCAATAGCACCTTTTTCGATGGTAATCAGTAGCGTGTTGATTCCCATCCGGGCTGAAGCCAGGGACGCTTCAATACCGGCATGACCACCACCAATGACTATGTTATCAAATGTATGTTTCACGTGAAACCGATTTATTTACCAATGCAAAACTGACTAAAGATTGTATTCAAAATATCGTCGTTTGTCGTCTTTCCAAGGATTGCATCTAATCCATTTAGTGCTGCTCTTAGATCGATAACAATGATTTCTGATGGATTATTAGAGCGAGCGCTTTTAAGAGCTAATTCTAAGTCTTTTAAGGTTTGTTTTAGTGCCTCCAGGTGCCGCAATCGGGTGATGAAAATAGTGTCACTTGAAGGATGGAGCTTATCAATATGTTTGGACATTGCAGAAGCGATTGCGTGAATTCCCGTGCAATTTTTAGCTGAACAGATAAAGTGCTTTTGGCCTTTCAAGTATTTTCTATATTGTTCTAAAGTATCTTTATTAGCGATATCGGATTTATTGAGGATATAAAATATATTTTTGGGATTTCCCAAACTGGATCGTTTGGTCAATTTTATATCACGATCCGCCAGATCTAAGACATAGAGGATAAGATCACCCTTTTTCAGTAGATTGCGGGAGCGCGCAATACCTGCGAGTTCGATCGGATTGCCCGAATCTCTAATGCCGGCCGTGTCCACTAGCCGGAAATAGTATTTGTCAATACGCACAGATTCCTCAATAAAATCGCGGGTTGTCCCCGGAGACGGCGAGACGATTACACGCTCTTCCTGTAAGAAGGCGTTGAACAGGCTGGATTTGCCGCTATTAGGAGGACCGATGATAGGACACAAGGCGCCATTGCGCACAATCTTCCCATAGTTATAGGATTCGATAAGCATCTTTACTTCTGAAATTAAATCGCATATCATTTCTTCTATCTGTCTTCTTGGGGTAAATTGGATTTCGTCCTCCTGGAAATCGAGCTCCAATTCTAATAGAGAAATGAGCTCTACTACGGATTGTTTGTATTCACGGATGATTTTGCCAGTGTATCCCTGTAATAAGTTGGCAGAGGCGTTTTGGGCGGCACGGGAGGAGGCATAAATAATGTCTGCTACTCCTTCTGCTTGACTCAGGTCAATTTTTCCATTCAGAAAGGCTCTCTGGGTGAACTCTCCCGGACCGGCACCTATCGCTCCGTATTCCTTGCAGGCATTGATTGTCAACTCACAAAGGTAAGGGTTGCCATGTAGACTTATTTCGACTAAGTCCTCACCGGTGTATGAGTGCGGTGCCTTGAAATAGGTGACCACAGCGGTATCAATGTGATCCTTCTTGTCACTTAGGTAACCATAAATAGCGCGCTGTGGTTGGATTTTGTTTTTTGAGCTAAAGATATTTTGAATAATGGGCAAGGACCGACTGCCAGACATTCGGATTACAGCTATTCCCCCGAAGCCATTGGGGGTTGAAAGGGCAACGATGGTAGGGATGCAATCTTTTACCATTTTTCATAACGAGGGTTACTTAAATCGTGTTTTAGATTGGATTTGGCGCAGTGTCTGGAGAGTTGAGGGGCGTTGTTTTTTGGGTTTGGCCTTGGCGGGAACATATTTTTGCTGCAGGACCGTCAAAACGTTAAACAGGGTATAATATAGGTTTAATCCGGAAGGGAACTGGTTAAACATAAAGAAAAACATGATCGGCATAAGATACATCATCATCTTTTGCTGGGGATTAGAGCTGGTAGAACCACTCATTTTTTGTTGTAGAATTGTTGATAGGGCCATAATAATGGGAAGTACATTTATGTGTCGTCCATAGAGCGGTATGGAAAAGGGTAATGTGTAAATTGTGTCAGGCGCTGAGAGATCAGTGATCCACCAGATAAAGGGAGCGTGTCTCAGTTCGATTGTTGTTCTGAATACGGTAAACAAGGCAATTAATATTGGCATTTGTAGCAGTAGAGGAAGACATCCGCCCATGGGATTCACACCATGTTCTTTGTACAGTTTCATTTGCTCGGCGCTCATTTTTTGTGGATCGTTTTTATATTTTAGGCGGAGCTCTTCGATTTTTGGCTGAAGTTTTTGCATTTCCTTCATGGATCGCATCGATCTGCTGGTCAGGGGATGCAGTAGAATTTTAATTAATAGGGAGAAGATAATCAGAACCCAACCGTAATTTGGTATTACCTTTCTGAGGTTAATGAAGGTCCAGAGAATTCCTTTACTGATTGGACGTAGTAGCTTGCCCAGACTCATCATGTTCTCCAATTTGATCCCAAGGTTCTTAATTATAGTATAGTCTAAGGGGCCTAGATACAACCTAATCTGGTTGGAGGCTTCGACCGGAAGGTCAACCTGCATTCCGAATTTTTTGTAGTAATTATGTCCTTCAATCGGAATTCCAATTCCGCTGAGCTGATATCCAGGGCAACTGTTCTCAACAATGAAGGCAGCAGCAAAATACTTGGTACGAATAGCTGTCCATAGGGTCTGACCAGAGAAATGTGTTCTGGTCGTTTTATTTTCCTTTACGTCGAGGGCTTCTGTTTCGCCGCCGCTGTAGGCATATGCTTTGGAGTATCTTACCTCATCTTGCAACGATGGTTCGGTGTAGGATAACCCCGTGTCCCAAGCTAAATTATAATATCTTGTTGCCATCTCGTTTTGTAAGGGCCGGAGGTCTGTGGTCACATTGATAATATAGTTATTGCCGTAAAAGGTGAGGGTTTTTTTTACCACTTCTTTCTGATTGACGCTATTTAGAATGAAATCAACATTAGCTGAATCAGTGCCAGAAAGGCTGATTGTATCTTTTTTAATGTTCTGAGCTAGAATTTGTTTAAGAGTAAAATTTTTATCCAGGCAGATAGAATCCCCATCAATCGAAATGTATTTTAAAAGCAACTGTGGCGCTAAAGGATTTTTAATCAGCTCGACGAGGGTTGTATCGTCATCGGTAAACATGTTATATTTTTTAAGTACAAAGCTGGTAAGCGAGCCACCGCCGATGGAAGATAAGCGAGCGGTGTATAAATCTGTATCTATAGTGAGATATGTAGTCTGTTTGGTTCCGGAAAGGGCGGGCCTAGTGGATCTCGTCCCTTCTGCCTTTTCGGATTCTGTTGATACCAGATGGCGGCTTACTTGCGGTTCCGACGTTTTTTCAACGGTTTGTGGCGGAGAACCTTTTTTGATCAGTTTAAAATATTGGGGCATCAACAGGATAATGATGAAGATTAAAACGAAAGCAATCAGAGATTTTTTATCCATTTTTTGTCTCCTTGTGGACTGGCAAGGGGTCGTATCCGCCGGGATGAAACGGATGGCATTTTACAATCCGCTTGATTGACAGGCTAGCAGCTTTAAAAAAACCAAAATTTTGGAAAGCAAGCATGCTATACTCTGAGCACGTCGGATAGAAACGGCAGGAGGATGGCAATACCGGCGAAAGACAGATGCGGTATACTCTTATGAGTGTTATTAATATGCGATTACTAATTGCCGTCATGGGTTTTAAATACCTCAAGTAAAAAGTTTTTCATGTTTTTGTAGGTCAGTTGTTTTGGCGAGGAATTGATGATAAAAAGCATAGCATATGGTTCTTTTATGTAGTTTTTGATGTTACGATATGCCTCTCGGATGATCCTTTTGTAATAGTTTCTTTGGCAAGCATTGCCGATTGATTTTTTTAAAATGATCGCCATTTCCATTTTATCATGGGGTTCTGCTACCAGAGTTACACTGTCGTATATCGCACGAGTATTTTGGCTATGATTCAGGAGATATGAGATTCTTTTTTTATCTCGAATGATCTCGTTCTTTGAAAGTTTATGCCGAGAGAGTTTTTCTGCCCTTTGCACGTCTATTAGCAATGACTTTTCGTCCGCCATTAGTGCTCATTCTTTCTCTAAAACCGTGCTTATTTTTATGTTTCCGGTTGCTTGGTTGGTAAGTACGTTTCATTTGAATCTTGATTCCTTTTATCGGTTATAAAAGCGTCATAATTTAAAATGATTTTTATGATTATCAATTGGTCTTGAAGCTGGAAAATTATTTTTCACCTTTTCCTTGACAATTTTCAATGCCTAATTACCTTATAGCAAAGGCGAATTCGAACATGTTGATAAGTTGTTAATAAGTCTTTCTGGGGGGTCCCTTTTTGTCGGTTTGTGCTAATCGGTTTCGGATGATTTTTGAGGCTCGCTCGACGAGAGATCCAGATAACTCTATAATTTTCACCGGGTTGCAGGTTAAAGGTTTTCAGACATGTTAATAACTGTTTTATAGCGGTGTCAATATATATGTATACTTCGGCTGATTGTCAAAACATCTGGGGTAAGTGTTTACAACTGATTAAGGTACGCATTCCGGCACAAACATTTAATACTTGGTTCCAGCCGATTAGAGCCATTTCACTGAATGATGACTCACTGTTTCTACAAGTGCCAAATAAATTTTTTTACGATTGGCTAGATACACATTATCGGGAATTGATTTTATCATCGCTGAGAGAAATTACCGGTGATGGTCTTCAGGTAAAATATACCGTGTTGCTGACAGATTCTGCTGATGATCGGGAATACAAGCAGAATAAGTTATCAGCGACTGATTCTAGAACCGATAGTATGGGTCAGTTGGCCAAGTCGGGCATGATAGAGCAGGGGACAAGGATTAATGGGAATTATTTATTTGAAAATTTTGTGGAGGGTAGCTGCAATCAGTTCGCCAAGGCGGCGGCGTTCGCAGTAGCAAATGCTCCGGGCAAGACATCCTTTAACCCGTTAGTAATATATGGTGGTACCGGGTTGGGAAAAACCCATTTATTGCAAGCTATTGGTAATCATGCGATTCTTAAAGGCAACGCAAAAAAAGTGGTCTATGTTTCCAGTGATACATTTACTTTAGATTTTATTGCTGCGATTCAGAAAAATAAGACCACCGACTTTTCGAGGTATTACCGAGGCGTTGATATGCTACTGTTAGATGACATCCAATTTTTCCAGAACAAGGAACAAACCCAAGAACAATTCTTCCATATTTTTAATAATCTTTATCAGCATAAAAAGCAGATTGTACTGACAACTGATCGCCCGCCGCTGGAGCTGTGTGGACTGCAGGATCGTTTACTATCTCGGTTTCAATCCAGTCTTACAGTAGATATTCAGCCCCCCGATCTGGAGACGAGAATTGCTATCTTGAACCAGAAGGCAAAGGCAGATGGATTGAACCTGCAGTATGAGGTGATTGAATTTATCGCCCAGAATGTAAGGTCCAACATCAGAGAGTTAGAGGGTTTTCTCATTCGCCTGTTGGCTTACTCTTCCTTGTTGCAAGTAGATGTTGATCTCAATCTAGCCCGAAAAGTTTTGCGCGAAACCATCGGGATGGAAAGAAAAGTTACAGTTTCTATTGAGGATATTCAGAAAGTTATCGGTACGGACTATGCTATCAATTTGGACTTGCTGGTGGGAAAGTCCAGGATGAAGCAGGTCGCGGAAGCCCGCATGTTAGCGATGTACTTTGTAAGGGAGTACACCAATCTTTCCCTCAAAACGATTGGTATTTACTTTGGCGGACGCGATCATTCGACTGTGGTACACGCTTGCAAATGGGTTGAGGAGCAATTAGCTGCAAATGAACCATTCTCAAAAAGGGTTGGTATTTTACGCGAGAAAATTCAGGGCATTGTATAAAAGGAAAAATAAAGCAACATTCCTAATTTTAGTAACGATCTTCTGAAAGAAAGATTTTGATTTAAAATTAACATTTGGTTAATTAACTAATACTATGGCCTCTATTTTCATTGTTGACGACGATAAACAGATTCCATCGTTATTTGAAGATGTGCTCTCACCGCTTGGTCATGAAGTAACCGCTAAATCAACTGCCGAAGAAGCTATTGAATATCTTAACGAGGATGAGGCTGACTTAATCTTTCTCGATCTGAAACTGCCGGGTATGGATGGGATATCATTTTTGCAAAAATTGAATCGTCTTCAGTATAAAATACCCGTGGTGGTTATTACTGGTTATGCTAATATTGATACTGCTGTCCAGGCGATGAAGCTTGGTGCCTACGATTATATCCGCAAACCCCTCAACCTCGATGAAATCCTAATTATTGTTAATAAGATTGTTGAGGAACGGCAAAAGGATGAACAACTTGCTTATTTTCAGAAACAGAAGGATGATATTTTCGGATTTGGGAATATCGTGGGGAGCTCCAAGCCGATGCAAGGAGTCTTTAGATTTATTCAACAAGTTGCCCATTCACCTAAAACTACGGTTCTGATTAGAGGTGAAACCGGAACCGGTAAAGAGCTTGTGGCGAGGGCGATACACCATCTAAGCGATCGAAGCGATAAACCTTTTGTAGAGATAAATTGTTCGGCATTTCAGGAAACACTCTTAGAGGCGGAACTGTTTGGTTATGAAGCCGGCGCTTTTACCGGAGCAAATAAACGTAAAAAGGGATTATTGGAACTGGCAGATCATGGTTCGTTTTTCTTGGATGAAATCGGTGATATGTCCTCTGGCTTGCAGGCTAAGATTCTGAAAGTGATCGAGAAACAGACTTTTCGGAGAGTCGGCGGCACAAGGGAAATCTTGGTTGACGTTAGAATCATCAGTGCTTCATCAAGAGATATCGAAAAGTGTATAACCGACGGTACTTTTCGTGAAGACCTTTATTACCGGATAAACGTGGCAACAATCACGTTACCACCCTTACGCGAAAGAGAAGGTGATGTTGTAGTCCTGGCAGAGCACTTTCTCAAGTTTTACAATGCCGAGTTTAAAAAGAATATTAAAGGCATCTCTCCACAGTTGAAAACATTATTGTGGGGACACTCTTGGCCAGGAAATGTCAGAGAGTTGAAAAATCTTATAGAGCGGGCAGTTTTGTTCGAAGACACCGACCTTCTCACCTGCAATAATATCACAATGATTGAAAATCAGTTTAATTTATTGAGGGGAACAGCCCAAATTACAATTCCTTCAGGGGGAATTATTCTGGATGACGTGGAGAGATCTCTGATTGAAGAGGCGCTGAAAATTTCGAAATATAACCAGACACGCGCAGCAAAATTGCTTAACATATCCAGGGAAACCCTCAAATACCGAATCAAGAAGTTTCACATTAGCCATTAAGCTAAATGGATTCTCGGGGTTGATAAAAATGAGCATCAGAGAGAATTTAAGTTGGCTTCTTCCAACCGATATGGTGCATTTGACACGCCATTAGCAATTTCCAAGAATCTGTGTTTTGTGAGTGATTTTAAATATAGATGTGACGTTAATCATTTATTATTAGTTGTTTGGGCTCTATATTTTAGCGGATTTGTTGAATTGAAAATAATGTTGTTTCATATCGGCATAAGATTTGTAAATTAAATATGCTTTTGAATTTTGATTTTTAATAATGGAGGTGTGACGTGAAGAAAATCAAGTTGCTCATCAGCCTTGCCCTAATCATTACTTTGTCGGGACTATGGATTGGCTGCGGTGAGAAATTGACCTCGAGTCTGGATGAAGCTGAGATCACCGATGGAACTCCAACAGCAGATATACAATGGGTTCCAGCCCGGGCGGATTTCATTGATCAAGTCAATGCGCTGGGGAAAAGGGCCTTTGATGGTTCGATAATTACGCCCAGGTGGGGTGGTGTTGTCGGTGGTTGGAGAACATTTAATAACAAGGCCGTTTTTCCACCTAATGCAGTTGATAGAAGAACCTGGGTTACCGTAGGGGTTATCATTGATAATAACAATGTTGAAGTCGAATTCCTACCTAGTGGCTCCTTTAATGAATATATTGAAGTAACCTTATCATATGCCCACCTTGATATCAGCGGTGACATAGAATCCTACCTAAAAGTATACTTTAGCCAGGATGATGGGAATCACTGGAATCTGGTTGATTCACCTTTGACTTTTAACTATAGGAATAAGACGGTTACGTTCCTAACTGACCATTTTACACGGTATAGTTGGGGAATTTAATCTGTGAAGAGAACGCTAACAGATGGTTTTAGTTAATAAGATAAAAAAATGTAGTGATAAATGAAAAAACAACTATTGCATGATGTCTTGGAGCTAGCAGATAAACATTGTGGCGAAAAATTCACTCGTTACCTTCTCAACCTATGCAAGGAGAGAGAGAGGATCCTTAACAGCGTCTGGAAGAAGGAACCGCTTCCGGAGGAACTACCAATTTATCAAAAGGATATTTTCTTAAGAAATATTGATTTTGATACTATTATATACCAGGCCGGAAAATGTCTTATAAAGTCTGATTACCTTGTGTTGCTAAATGAGGTCTCTGTTAAGGTTATTAAATACGGGGAATTTAATAGGGGAAAAGAAATCCTCCTCTTTATTTTAAAGCTTGCGGGAAAAAAGAACCAAGATTATACGGCCGAAATATTAAGGAAGTTGGGTAACATCGAGTTCTATACAAACAATTTCACCAGAGCGCGTAAATATTTTGATAAAAGCTTGAGTTTGTTTACAAAGGTTGAAAATAAGTTGGGAATTGTCTCAATTAAAAACGTGCTCGGTGTACTGTTAGTTGAAGAAGGCAGGTTTTATGAGGGCGAAATTCATCTTATCCAAGCAAGAAAAATGGCCGTGGATATGAATTTGCCTGGAGTGATTGCTAGGGCTAATATGAATCTTGGCATTATTTATAATATGCGAGGTTTAGTAGAGGACGCCATTTCTTGTTATAATAATGCCATTGAAGCTAATAATAATCAAGATCAAGATCTATTACAGGGTATTTATACCAATTTTGCTGTCGCTCACAAAGTCACTCAACAATACAAAAAATCGAACGAATTTTTAAATAAGGCTCTTAATATAATAAAAGAGACGAAAAACCAGTATCAAAAGGGTTTAATCTATTTAATAAAGGCCGAAGTTGCTTGTCTTCAGGGAGAGTTATCCACAGCAACTGCGTTTGTCACGTCGGCATTTGCTATTTTTAGCGAGATTGGTGACCGTTTGAGTATTGCCGAAGCCTATAAAATTCTGGGAATGGTCAACCGTCTAAGTAAGAACTTCGACATAGCTTTATCCTATTTTGAAAACAGTAAACGGATTTATGAAGTGATAACTAATCCGATAAACTTGGCAGAAACCCTTGTCGAAATGGCTAAGCTATATGTAGATATGGGGGATAAATCTATGGCTAAAAAAGTTGTCAATAAGGCTATAAAGAATTTCCAGAAGATAGGTGGCGATAGTAAAGTAGAATATACCCAGAGTATTTTCCGTAACCTCCTATAAATCCTTCCTTGAATACTATAAAATTGGACAGTTAGTCTAGAAATAATAGCGTTTAATATTTTACTTTTGTATTTTATATCCGCTTTTTAGGATATATGCTGTTTCTTTGGAGGGGTTGACTTATTTCTGACAAGGACAAAAATTTCAGGTTTATTTTTGATCATATTACGGATTTGATCATGATCTGTAATTCTGAATTTGTGATAGAGGATGCGAACGATGCTGCCAATATTGTATTGGGGAAAGGAGACAAACTTTCCGGCATTAAATGTTACCAATCTCTCCATCAAAGCAAGCATCCCTGCTTAGACTGTCCCCTTAGCGATACTGTCAGTGGTGGCACGGTTATTCCAATTGTTAGGTATGATGAACGATTCAATGAGTATTTCGAGGAGCGATGTTTTCCGGTTCTAAATCATTCCGGAGAACTGGATTGCTTTATTCTTGTAGTCAAAAATGTTACCAAGTCACGGGAGCTCGAGGAAAAGTCAGCGCAGGTGAAGAAACTAACTGCTCTCGGTAAGATCAGCTCCGGCGTCGCCCACGATTTTAACAATGTTCTAACTGTCGTATTAGGTCGGGTCCAATTATTGAGAAAGTTGACCAACGATTCTTATTTCCTCAAGAGTCTGGATATGATCGAAAAGTCAGCCCTCGATGGAGCATCTAAGGTTAGAAAAATACAGGAATTCTCCCGACCGAGTGATGGGGCAATGACAGAATCGGTCAACCTTAAGAGTATAATTGAGGAAGTTCTTGAAATCACCCGGCCCCGCTGGGACAATGCGTCGAAGGTAAGAGGTATACTTATCGAGCCGATCCTCAACCTCGACGAAAATCTCTTCATCTTGGGTGATTCGTCCGATTTACGAAATGCTTTTACTAATATTATATTCAATGCTATTGATGCCATGACAAATGGTGGCATCTTATCCATTAAAGCTGAAAAGTCAGGCAACTTTGTCCGGGTAGACTTTAAGGATACAGGACATGGCATGACGGAAGAGGTGGTAGAAAGAATTTTTGACCCCTTTTTTACTACAAAGGGCGTTCTTGGCAGTGGTTTGGGAATGAGCGAGGTATATGGGATTGTTAAACGGCACAATGGCCGGGTACAGGTTGAGAGTGAGGTTGGTGTCGGTACGACTATTAAATTGCTATTCCCCAAAACCAGACGGCCGGGAGAGGACGTTCTTACCGGCAAATTGAGTGAAACAAAGGCCTTAGACATATTCATTGTTGATGATGAAGACTATATTGTCGAGACACTCAGTGAATATCTGAGCGATATGGGTCATACCATAAAATCCAGTAATTCTTCGGAGGGGGCTCTTGCCGAGATAAAGCAAGCCAATTATGATGTTGTTATTACTGATCTTGGGATGCCAAATATTAATGGGGTAGAACTTGCCGAGATGATTAAGAAGATCAACTCAAGGATTCAAGTGATTTTAATTTCTGGCTGGGCTCTTAATCTGAAGTCGAGCGAGCTGGAAAACCGGGTGGATTTTGTGATTAACAAGCCGTTCTCTTTTGAAAAGATTAATTTTATTCTTGCCGAAGTTGAGAAAAAGATCCAATCGTTACAGTGACATAAACAATTACCCAACAATAAAAATGATGAGGAACGTACTTTTCCTCCTTTTAGTAGGATGTATTTTGTTCCTCATAATATCATGCGAAGTTGGCCGCAGGGACAAAAAGAGTATCTCCAAGCCTTCGACCTCATTGGCAATTCCCAGTGGCGGGACGGTCGTTATTGGTATTCGGTCCGAGCCCGAATCATTAAACCCCCTATTTGCATTATCTCAATCAGCGCGGAATATTGTATGCCTGATATTCAGAAGGCTGGCTGATATTAATGAGGATTTATCAACTTTTACGCCGCAGCTGGCGAGGCGTTGGATAAATTCGGATGATAGTCTTAAAATCACCTTTGTCTTGCGGAGTGATGTCTGTTGGCACGATGGAGTCCCTTTCACGGCTGAAGATGTGGTCTTTACTTATAAAATGCATACCGAGCCAATTATTGGCTGGGATGGGATTTCGTATAAAGAAAATATAAAAAATGTAGAATCTCTTGATGATTCCACGGTTGTCTTCAGTTTTCATCAAAAAAGCCTCTCTATGTTGATGGATGCCGTCGAGGGATATATTGTCCCTAAGCATTTACTGGGTAATATACCCCTGGAAAAAATACGAGAATCTGATTTTAACCAGCACCCCATTGGCACCGGACCATTTTGTTTTTCGGATTGGCAAGCTCAGCAATTGATTACATTAAAAAGTAACAAGTCTTATTATGAAACAGGAAAGCCTTACCTGGATCGAGTTATCTTCAAAATAGTACCTGAAAATATAAATCTTGTTACGCAACTTAAATCTGGCGAGTTAGATCTGGTGGAAGGAATCTATCCCAGAGACTTTCAGAATATGAAAGCGGATTGGGAGAGGGGTACCTCAGCCGTTCGACCGGTTAGCTATTTGGGGCGGCGCTATGATTATATCGGATGGAATTTAATTGATCCGGAATATTATCGTTCGGTCCAAAAGTCTCATGGGGATTCATTACCAATCGGAAGATACATCAAACCGCACCGACTCTTCGTGAGCCAGCAGATTCGCAGTGCCCTGATAATGGCGATTGATCGTGAAGCTCTGGCAAATGCGGTGAACTATGGGATGGCTACAGTCATGAATGGCCCAATTCCATTGATCCTGTCAGCTTATGATGAGACAGCTAACTACTATTGGCCTTATGACCCGGATTTCGCCATGGCGATCCTAAAAAGAGAAGGGTGGACGGACGGCCGTGACGGTATATTGGAAAAGGATGGTATTCCCTTTGAATTCGAGCTCATTACAGAAATTGGTAATCTCCGTTGGGAGCAGGCAGCTACTATTATCCAAGACCAATTGAAAAAGATTGGGGTCCAAGTAATACCGAGGATGGTCGAACCAGCAATGCTGTACGGCAAATTGCTGCCGACAAGAGAATTTGATGCTGCTCTGACCGGCTGGGTTGTGGGTTTGAAGACGGATTTGGCGCCCCTGTTTCACAGTTCGAGCTTTTTCACACCTTTCCACTATACTGGATACTATTCGGCTGAATTTGATAGACTGGACGAAGAACTCAAAGATACTTGGGATTCGGATTTTGCCCAAAGTTGTACTGACAGTATTGCCCGACTTCTGTCTTGGGATTTACCATATACTTGGTTATACTATCGCTACGAATGTACTGCTGTTCACAAACGTTTCCAGGGTGTTCAAATTGATAGACGCGGTGTCTTTATTAATCTAGAAAATTGGTGGGTTCCACTTGACCAACGCTCTCAGCTGGATAAGGTTTTTGAGGAATAGAATAGGAGTAATTCCCTACCTAATCAAGCGCTTGTTGGGATCCGGTTTAACTATCTTCGTCGGCATTACTTTAACTTTTATCATTGTTCACCTTGCGCCCGGCGATCCAAGCGTCAGGTTTATTGATCCATCGCAGACTCTCGAATCACAACAAATTATCCAAAAACGTTTTGGGTTAGACGAGCCGCTACATATCCAGTATCTAAAATGGATAAAGCAGGTTGTATGTCATTTTAATTTTGGAACCTCTTTCTATTACAATAGAGCAACTGGCAATATTCTTGCGTCTGCGGTATATCCAACAATATTATTGGCTCTTTCAGCTCTAATTTTTGCCTTGGTTCTTGGGATTTTGCTGGGAGTTTTTGCGGCGCTTCGCCGGAATTCTCTTTTAGGTCGTTTTTTAACGGCTATTATGATGATTTTTTACTCTACCCCAACCTTTTGGATTGGCATTCTTTTTCTGGGCTTTTTTGCCAGCGCGCTTGGTTGGTTTCCGACATCTCAAATGGTATCTCTTTATCATTATAAATTGTCTTGCTTAAGCCGGATTATAGATTTGGCTCACCATCTATTTTTACCGGTGTTAACTCTGGGGCTGCCATTGGCGGCTGTGTTTTATCGGTATGCGCGCTCGGGTATGATCGAGGCCCTTCAATCTGACTATATCCTGGCAGCCAGGTCGCGCGGTATCAGTCAGAGACGGATCTTGTTTCAGTATGGTCTGCAGAATTCTATGCTCCCGATTATTAATTTATTAGGTATAATCATACCCGGGCTACTGAGTGGTGCCGTTATGATCGAGGTGGTTTTTTCGCTGCCAGGTATGGGGCGTTTGATAGTGAGTGCTGTTTTTGGGCGAGATTACCCGCTGATTATGGCAGCCAATGTTCTTGCTTTCATTATGGTGGTAACAGGGAACTTGCTGGCGGATATGTTTTGTTTTCTAACCGACCCGAGAATTCATTACAAGTAGTGCGTGATACAACATGGTGTCTATTCTGAAAAATGTTTCCTCTGATTTATCATTGAAGACCGGAGCGATCATGATCGTTATCCTGATTCTTTTCCTCGTGGCGGGTTCTTTTATTTCGCCCTATCAGCCTGAGTCGCAGGATCTATCTCAAACCCTTCAACCTCCTTCATGGGGACATCCATTGGGCACTGATTTTTATGGACGTGACCTGTTGACCCGTTTGATCTATGGGGGAAGAATTACTCTGGGAATATCCTTGATAGCCACCATTCTGGCGATCACGATCGGTTCAATAATCGGACTACTATGCGGTTTTTTCGGTGGACTTTTCGATTTATTATGCATGCGATTTATTGATATCCTCCTCGGTTTTCCAAGGATATTCATTATTCTACTAATTATTGGGTTAGGGTATTCCTCTCTTGGTCTGGTAGTGTTGGTCATGGCTCTCTTTTCATGGATGGAGATTGCGCGTATTGTGCGGGCAAACGTCTGGGTTGTCAAGGAACAGTTATATATAAAATCAGCTCAGGCTTTAGGATTGCCCAGGAGTCGGGTCATTTTTCGGCATATTCTCCCCAATGTGTCAGGCCCAATAATAGTATCGGCTGTACTTCTGATTTCGTCATTAATCTTACTGGAGTCTGGACTAAGTTTCCTGGGATTGGGCGCTCAACCGCCAACCGCCAGCTGGGGCACAATTCTGAACGAAGGCCGGTTAGATCCTCTGGGAACATGGTGGATTTCCCTTTTCTCGGGAATTTTAATTATTATCAGTGTAATTGGATTTAACCTGATCGGTGATGGGATTCAAAATTTGCTAAATCATAATCATCCTGGTAGACGCAATGTTGTCTAAGCTAAATCCAATACTTGAGGTTAAGAATCTCGTTGTATCATATCATCCGGGCGGTGGAAATGTCCATTCGCGTAATGATACATTAGCGGTGCAGGATATTTCCTTCTCAGTTAATCCCGATGAAAGCCTGGCAATTGTCGGCGAGTCTGGTAGCGGCAAAACCAGTATTTTGATGGCTATTTTAGGTTTTGTCCAGCCCGATGCCGGCACCATTTATTTTATGGGGAAAGATATCGGGAAACTCAGCTCCACGGAGATGAATGAGCTCAGGCATTGGATTCAACCCGTTTTCCAGGATTCGGGCGCTTCACTAAATCCCCGAATGGCGATAGGATCCATCCTACATGAGGCGCTACGGGTGTTCAATGTGGGCGATAACCGGCAGGAATTTATTCAGGAGCTGCTTACTCGGGTTGGTCTGGAGGATAATATCCTTGCCCGCTACCCTTATCAGTTAAGCGGTGGACAGAAACAACGGGTCAACCTGGCACGTGCTTTAATTGGCAAACCAAGGTTAATAATTTTAGATGAGCCTTTTGCTGCACAAGATATCTCCAATCAGGCTAATCTTGTTAATCTTTTGTTGATCTTAAGGCAGAGTTATGCTTTGAATTACTTTCTCGTGTCTCATAATTTGTCAATTGTCACACCCTTGGCCAACAGAATTTTAGTAATAAGGAGGGGGCGATTTGTAGAGGGAGGTTCGGTGGAGGAAATTATTTATCGCTCCACAAATGAGTATACGAGAAGCTTGATTGCGGCAGTTAACTGAGGTTATTGTGGCTGTGGATATTCTCAAAGTAACTAATCTGAGCCTTACCTCAAATAATGTGGTCTATTTTAATGATATCAGTTTTACGTTAAAATCCGGGAAAACACTAGCTATTATCGGTGAAACAGGCTGTGGTAAGAGCTTGCTCTGTAAGTCCTTGGTTGGTTTGCATCCCCTGGGATTTAAGCTTGCAGGTAGTATTCTCTTTTATCGAGATCGGTCTCATGCGATTGAGATTACTGAGGTAGCGGAAAGTACTATGTCAACTATTCGGGGTAGCCAAATTGGTTTTGTTTTTCAGGAGGCAACAGCCAGCTTTAATCCGCTTCTCTCCTGTGGCAAACAAGTTTTCCATATTCTTAGATCTCAAAACGCCGGATCTAAAGATACTCTTAAACAGAGAGCATTAGCGTTATTTAAACAGGTCGGCTTTTCGGATGCGGATCGGATTTACCGAAGCTATCCCCATCAATTATCTGGGGGTATGGCTCAAAGAGTGTCCCTGGCGCTTGCACTTGCCGGAGAGCCACAGATTCTGATAGCCGACGAACCGTCTTTCGCTTTAGATTCTGTAGCCAAAAAGGAGTACCTTCAGTTAATTAAAGCTCTATGTAGTAAAATTAATCTCTCATTAATTCTCGTCACCCATGATATCCAGGAGGCATTTTCTTACTCCGATGATATTCTTGTTCTTTATGCAGGATGCCCCGCCGAAATTATAAGCAATCCGTCCGAGAAAACCACACCATCTCACCCGTATACACAAGCATTACTGGATATTGCAAAAGCCTTTCAGAACTTCAAACTGCCCCAACCTATTCCAGGTGAAGTACCTTCCATCACCTCCCCACCCCAGGGATGTCGGTTTAATCCTCGCTGTAGTCGCGCCCAACCGATCTGCCGTGAATCCTATCCCGAGAAAAGAGATCTTGGAAATAATCATTTTGTCTGGTGTTTTTTCCCCAATATGGGAAAATAACAATCTTAATTCGTGTCTCTGTGGGTAAATTTTATTAATTTTGCTGCGATTTTGATCTTTTGTATAATTTGGATTCAAACTAATGGGCCAATGGCACTTTCCTGACCGGTATCAGAACCCGCTTAAAATCGTCTTCCTTCTTGGTTTAATCTACCTATTTCTGTTGAGTATCTCACTGATTGGTACGGCATTTAAATTATTGGGTGAGGACTTTGCCCGAAAAATTATGCTTATAGTTTCGAACCCAGCACTTGGTCTGGTTGTTGGGATATTAACTACCAGTGTTGTGCAGAGCTCTTCGTTGACGACCTCGCTGGTAGTGTGCATGGTAGCCGGCCAGGTTCTCTCTCTGAACTTAGCAATACCGATCGTCATGGGGGCTAATATTGGAACCAGTGTTACTAATCTCTTGGTCTCACTCGGACACATTGGCCGGAGAGAGGAATTCGAGCGTGCTTTGAGCGCTAGTGTTGTACATGATTTTTTTAACATTTTATCAGTAGTGGTGATCTTCCCGCTGCAAGTTATGTTCAATATCCTTGGAGTTTCGGCCAAAGCCGCTTCGGCTTTATTTGTTAATCTGGGGGGATTAAAGATAGTCAATCCATTAAATTTAATTCTTCAACCAGTTACCCGGGCTATTTTAAGTTTTTTCCCTAAATATCCCTGGATTGGGATAATCTTGGCTGTTGTCTTCCTCTTTATAGCTTTGCGATATTTAGTGGTCGTGATGAAATCCCTGGTCTTGAAAAAGATCGAGAATTTCTTCGATAAATATATTTTTAAAACGGCTATACGTTCTTTATTGCTGGGGATGTTTTTCACGGCTCTGGTTCAGAGCAGTTCGATTACCACCTCCCTGGTAGTACCACTTGCTGCTGCCGGCGTGCTGAGCGTGCGCAAGATCTATCCTTATGACCTTGGAGCTAATGTTGGTACGACGATCACCGCTTTTCTGGCATCTCTGGCAACTGGTAATCAAGATGCGGTAACAATTGCCTTTTGCCATACCCTTTTTAACTTATTAGGTATTATGATCTGGCTGCCGCTGAAGGAGGTCCCGGTAAGAATGGCTATCACTTTTTCTCACTGGTCGGTTCGTCGTCGCTGGATACCTGTTGCTTATATTTTACTAGTGTTCTTTCTTATTCCATTACTTTTAATCTTTTTGATGAGGTAGTAAGCCATGTTTAAAGAGCTATTAAACCTGTGGAAAAAGCAGGATTTGTCTAAACAACTAATACAAAAGTCGCTGGAAACATTACGGACCGACTATAAGATGTTCAAAGATTCTTACCATTGTCTGCGACAATGTGATGACGCTAGCTTGATCGAGGAGATTTACAAATCTGACAAATTAATCAATAAATCCGAGCGAGCCATTCGTAGAAATGTGCTGACGCATTTATTAATGTTCGACAAAGCGGAGATTCCAGCTGGTTTAACCCTTGTCAGTATCGTCATTGATATGGAGCGCATCGGTGATTATACTAAGAATATCGCTGATTTAGCCCGCCTGCATCCTAAAATACTCCATGCCGGGAAATGTGAGGAGATTATAGTCAGTATTGAGCAAAGGATTGATAACTTCTTTCGGCTTACTCTGGAAGCCTTCCCTGTTTCAAATGCTGCCTTGGCTCGGAAAGTTGTGACGGGCTATCGCGATGTCTCCCGCGATTGTACCCTTACGATTGAGTCCCTGATTAAGGGCGAGGTCGAGTTTAATGTATCTGATGCTGTTACCTTAGGGCTTTATCTGCGATTTTTGAAACGCATTGCGGCCCACCTCTACAATATTTGTACGAGTATTGTCAATCCGTTTCATCGAATTGGTTTTGCCGAGAAAAAGAAAAAAGATTAGGAGATGACGTGTCTATTAGTGTAACTAAACGCAGTACAGATTATGCCCGTTGGTATACCGATGTTGTGCAAAAAGCCGAACTTGCTGATTATGGTCCGGTGAAAGGAACAATGGTAATCCGTCCATATGGATATGCTTTGTGGGAGAATATCCAAAGAGCTGCGGATCGAATGTTCAAAGAAACTGGCCATGTGAATGCCTATTTCCCGATGTTTATTCCCGAAAGTTATATGCGCAAGGAATCGGAACACGTGGCAGGCTTCGCTCCAGAATGTGCGGTGGTTACGCGCGGCGGTGGTAGAGAGCTTGAGGAGCCACTCTATATTCGTCCCACTTCGGAGACGATTATCTGGTCAATGTATAAAAAATGGATTAAGTCCTACCGTGATTTACCGATTTTAATTAATCAATGGGCTAATATCGTACGCTGGGAAATGCGCACTCGTTTATTTTTGCGAACTACCGAGTTTCTGTGGCAGGAGGGACATACCGCCCATGCCACCGCTGAAGAGGCCGAACAGGAAGCTTTAAAGATCATTGAAATTTATCGGCGATTAGCCGAAGATTACCTGGCAATCCCAGTTCTTGTCGGTAAAAAAACTGATAAGGAAAAATTTGCGGGTGCGGTGCATACCTATACGATTGAAGCCATGATGGGCGACAAAAAGGCGCTACAGTCAGGAACTTCTCACAATCTTGGTCAGAACTTTGCCAAAGCTTTCGACGTTACCTTCCTCTCACGCGAGAACAAATTGGAATATGTGTATGCTACCAGCTGGGGTTTTTCGACCCGGTTGGTAGGTGGCGTAGTAATGGCCCATGGTGATGATCAGGGCCTGATTCTACCGCCTAAAATTGCACCATACCAGTTGGTTGTCATCCCGATCTGGAAAAATGCCGATCAGAAAAGTAGGCTTATCACCCTGGTCAACGAACTCGCGGCTCAATTTAATAAAGCCGAAATTCGTTATGTAGTAGATGATAGCGAGCAGACATCGGCCGGCTGGAAGTTTAACCAGTGGGAAATGAAAGGTGTACCGCTACGTTTGGAGATTGGGCCAAAAGACCTCGAGCAAGGTCAGGCCATTCTTGTACGGCGGGACACTGCTGAAAGGCAGACTGTCGCCCATGAAAATATAGTTCCGGTTGTCAAAGAGTTGCTCGAAAGGTTGCAGAATGACCTTTTGCGTCGGGCTTTAGAATTTCGGGAAAAGAGTACCTACGAAGTCGAAAATTATGATGATTTCAAAAGAGTGATAAATAGTGGTGGGTTCGTTCGTGCATTCTGGTGTGGAGACGGATTGATGGAGGAGAAAATTCAGCAAGAAACTAAAGCAACAATCCGCTGTATCCCATTTGAGCAGAATCAAAAAGGCACCTGTTTCTATACCGGAAAGCCAGCCAACACAATCGTTATTTTCGGAAAGTCCTATTAAAGGCTTTTGGCCGGCAGTGGATTGTCAAAGGTAAAAATAGTAAGAGGATTGCTTTCTACCTAAAATACTTGTAACCAATCCATTAATCACTTAATCTATGTTTACGCGATGGCCCTGATTAAGACCGAGGCACTGGTTCTAAGAACAACTCCTTTTCAGGAGAGCAGTTTGATCGTTAAGCTCTTCACTAAGGAGCAGGGCAAAGTATCGGTCATAGCGAAAGGTGCAAGGCGGTTAAAGAGCGGCTTGCGTGGCTACCTGGAACCACTTAGCTATATCGAGGCAATTTACTATTATAAAAGCACCCGGGAAATTCAGACTCTTGCCAAGGCGGACCTTATTCAGGCATTTTGTGGCAATAATGCTGACTTGAGGTGCAATATTTTTGGCACTGCGGTACTGGAGTTGATTGACCGAACGGTGTACGACCATCAGCATGATGAAGAGATTTTTGTGGCTGCCGTGAAAGCGCTTATGGCGATGAATCATGGGGATGCACAACATCAACTTCACTTTGTTGGATTTCTTTTGATTCTTGCCGGGGTACTTGGATATCAGCTTGAAACCGGGTATTGTTCTCAATGTAATAGGCCAATGCATGAGGCTTATTTTAGCTCTGCTACCGGCCAACTGGTCTGTGAGAAGTGCGGTAATTATTTAACATCTACCAATAAGTTAAGTGCAACGGATTTGGATCTGCTAAAGCAACTGCAGCAGCCAAGGGCTAAATTGGTATTTGAAAAGTATATCCAAAGTGATATAGGCTATGATCATCTAATCCGCCTGCTCATCAATTATCTTGCTTATCATACCGGGTCATCGCTAAACCTTAAAAGTCTGGCAATTTTAGCAGAGATAGAAGGGCGAGCAAAGCAATGAGTCTTTATAATTCCTATCAGCAAAGGGGATATGATAGTCAATACATTAGACCGCGCTTCCGTTTCAGCGGTGCAATCAAAAACATAATCATTGCTAACGTTGTTGTGTTTTTAATTATGTACATCTTTCGTACCGAGCGGTTTTTCCTCTATTATTTTGGTCTAGTGCCGCGACTGGTTTGGAGTAAAGGGTATATCTGGCAGCTATTTACTTATATGTTTATTCACGGTGGCTTTGCTCATATTTTCTGGAATATGTTTGTGCTCTGGATGTTCGGGATGGAGCTCGAAGCCACCTGGGGAAGTCGCGAATTTTACAAGTATTATTTTTTAACCGGTACTGCTTCCGGAATCATCACTTTTCTCTTTAGTCTAAACTCCGGAATCCCGGTTGTTGGTGCCAGCGGGGCAATTTATGCCGTTTTGGTTGCCTTTGCCCTAATATATCCCAACCGTTTGATCTATTTCTATTTTCTGATCCCGATCAAGGCTAAATATTTTGTCCTGATTATGGGAGTAATTACCTTCATATCGTCTTTTTCAGCGGGGGCCAGCCAAATTAGCCATCTTACTCATTTGGGTGGATTGGTTGTCGGATTTTTGTATCTCAGGCGTTCATTCATTTTTAGGAAGATGAATATTCGATTACCTAGAATCAGGTTTAGCAATCCTTTTAATAATTTTGTCAGAAAAGCGAAAAAGCCACCGGTACAACCACCTGATAATAAATATAACACTGATCAAACTTTGAGAGAAGAGGTTGACCGACTTCTGGATAAAATTAATCGGCAAGGTTATCATAGCCTGACCGAGCAGGAGCGGCAGACACTTTATCTCGCCAGCGAATATCTGGCGGGTAAAGAGCAGAAAAGAAATTAGAGGAGTTTTTATATTCTTGTTCGAGATAGGTAGCGTGTAAGTAAATACTGAAAAGGTATCAAGATTCTTTATAAGCCCGCAGTGTTTCCAGGACGTAATCTGTATCCGCCTGGGTGTGGTCAGCACAGACCTGGAAGCGGATCTCTTCATCCCCGCGTGGAACTACCGGGAAACTCAGACCTGTTGCTAAAATTCCGTTTTCGGTTAAATAGTTGATTAACTCTTTGGTTTTTTGGGTATCACGAGTCATTAATGGTACCACGGGATGCTCACCTGGAATTGTTTCGAATCCTAACTCGATCAGCCCCTGTCTGAACCTTCTGGTTAGTTTATGCAAGTGATCGAGAATTTTCAATCCTGCCGGGCTGTCCAGAATTTCCAGTGATTTCAAAGCAGCAGCCGCTTCGGAAGCCGTGATTGGATTGGAATAGATATACATTGGGGCGGTTTCCCGTAAGAAGGTAATGACTGTCTGTTCTGATGCCACATAACCACCATTTACCCCAAAAGCTTTCCCAAGAGTTCCGATTACAATATCGGCTTTTGCTCCGGTATATTCCTCCGTACCCCGTCCGGTTTTACCAAATGCACCTACCCCATGCGAATCATCAATCAGGAGAATTATACCCTCCGCGAATCGATCGTTGTATTGATGAACAATATCCGCCATTTCTTTGAGTGGAGCATGATCACCACGCATACTGAAAATCCCGTCGGTTACGACTAGAACTCGATTGCCTTTGCCGACACTTGCGCTGATTTTAGATTCCAGGTCAGCCGTATCTCTGTGTTTGTAAATCACTTTTTCTGCCGGTCGGGCAAGCCGCATGGCGTTGATAATGCAGTTATGATTGAGTTCGTCGCTGATCAAAATTGTGTCCGGCATTGTTAATGGCACAATTACTCCCAGGCTGGTAACATAGGCCGAGCTAAAAATCATTGCCGCCTGGCGGTTGTGGAAGGCCGCCAATTTTTCTTCGAGGTCAATATGCGGCTTATAGGTGCCACTGATAAAACGTACGGCTCCCGGACCGACACCGTATTTTTGGACAGCATCTTCTTCGGCAGCAATGACTTCCGCTCTCAGTGACATCCCCAGGTAGGAATTCGAATTCATTTTAATAAATTCTTTTTCTCCCTGGTCTTTCAGACAGTACCGCGGGCCAAACTTGCCTACAGCTGGTTTTACTGTAGTGATGATTTTTTCGGTGCCTTTGGCCCGGCCGCTTGAAGATAATTCTGTCAGATGCTTATATAAACTTTCTGTTACTCTATTCAGCGGCATAAGACTCCCTTGTGTAACTTAGGTTTGGATAATTACTATCGCACAGGCGTATTCTTTAATGTGTGAGAGGGAAACCTTGATGTTAGCAAAGCCCTTAGATTCGGCAAGAGCTCTTGCACTACCACTAAGAATGACTGTCGGTTTCCCCAAGTCATCGTTTTCGATGGAGATTTCGGCAAATGCCAGTCCGCCGCGATAGCCGGTTCCGATTGCCTTGAAAAATGCCTCTTTGGCGGCATAGCGGGCAGCGTAGTGTTGCGCCCGGTTGGCTTTAAACGATTCGCAATATTCAATTTCTTTTTTTGAGAATATCTTTGTTTTAAATCGAGTCTGGCTGTCAATCTGTTTTTCGATTCGGGCGACTTCGATTAAATCTATTCCAAGACCGAAAATCAATATTCTGATCTTTCCGTGTCTGAATTAATTTTTTGGCGCAAGTTTTCAATCATATCGGCTGTCATTTTATCTAGGTTGTACTGCGGCTGCCAGCCCCATTCTTGTCGAGCCGTTGAGTCGTCAATTGAATCGGGCCAGGAGTCGGCAATTTGCTGGCGTATCGGGTCAATATTGTAATCAAGAGTAAAATCGGGGATAATTTTCCGGATTGAGGCTGCAAGCATCTCGGGATCAATACTCATCGCCGTGATATTATAAGAGTTCCGATGAGTCAGTTTTGCGGGATCAGCTTCCATCAGGTCCGCTGCGGCTCTAATTGCATCGGGCATGTAAATCATGTCAAGATATGTCCCGGCTTTGATATAGCAAGTGTAATGCATCTGTTGTATTGCAGAATAGTAAATTTCAACGGCATAATCGGTTGTTCCACCGCCCGGCAAAGTTTTATAAGAGATGATCCCGGGATAACGCAAACCCCGGGTATCTACTCCAAAGCGCTTGAAGTAATAGTCACAGAGAAGTTCGCCAGATACTTTTGTAACCCCGTAAATAGTAATTGGTCGTTGCACGGTATCTTGGGGAGTATTCATTTTCGGGGTGGTTGGTCCAAAAGCGCCAATGCTGCTCGGGAGAAATAACCTGCAGCTGTATTCCCGGGCGATTTCAAGAACGTTGTAGAGACCGGAGATATTGACCTTCCAGGCAACTTGAGGATTTTCTTCGGCGGTGGCCGAGAGAATCGCTGCCAGGTGATAAATTGTGCTGATCTTATGCTCTTTGAAAAATTCGTGCAATTGCTTGAAGTCAGTTACATCCAGAAAAAAGTAATCACAGTTCAAGGCAATGTCATCGGCGCGTAGATTCCTGATGTCTGTGGCAATAATCTGGTCGAAGCCATAACGCTGTCCAATTTCTTGTGACAGTTCCGATCCGATCTGTCCCAAGGAACCCGTAATTAAAATCTTGCCCATAGAAACTCCCCTAAAAACCCTCGATTTTCAATATTGGGAAAATGGCTTTTGTTGTTAAGTAATATAATCTGAAAATCTCCTCTTTTCATCCCGAAAAAGAATCGGAATAGAGCTAAATAGGTACAAAAACTACGCCATACAAAATTGTGCCAATATGCGAATGCATGCTGTTAAAAGTTACATTTGTATGAATGTTGTTTTTCGCCTGATGTAAAGATTGTCGCATTTACTGCTGAAAAGTCAAATTAGCGACTGCTATTGACACCCATATTTGCCTGAAAATTGTGTATTTGTACTCAACAATCTTCAATTATTTAATCGGCTCCCATTCCGCAATTGTCTCAATTTCCACCTTGGTCTGAGGCTCGGTTGTCCAGAACTCATTGGAATTGTAGGTCCAGCCCATAGTTTCGGATCCGCCCCCGCTTTCGGTAGTTATCAAAAAGCGATTTGCAAGATGCCCGAAATAATTTGCCTGATCACGCGGTAGTTCATTGTCACCGCCACTGGGATCCACAGGTATCCAGCCGTAGTTTGGCAGGTATACTTCCACCCAGCGGTGGTAGACATCGTCCATACTGGCATCATCACCGCGAACTACCACCGAACCGATGTAGCGAGCCGGCAAACCCGTTGCCCGGCACATGGCGATATAGACAAACGTGTATTCTGAGCAGGACCCATTGCCACGGGCTAATACTGTTGGTGCGGTGTTCCAGCCACCAGTGCGCTCGTAATACATCTTTTCGATCAGGTAATTGTAGATTTTGCGGGCGATCCAGTAGGGATTTTGTTCGTCGCCAACACACTCTTGCACTGCCTTCTGGATAACCGGATGACTGATCTGGTATTTTTCATTGTCTTCCAGGTAAAGGGATTTGACATCTTTGGGAATGTCGTTTAATGATCCGACTTCATCCGGGTAGATAAAATATCGGACTTCATAGATGGTGACATCGGTGACAGAGACAATCTCCTGCACTGCTTGAGCTTTCAGATCTTCAGTATGGTAAAGAGCTGTTTTTTGACCCCATTTATCACTGATAATCTTGGTAAACTTGGGTGTATAGGAGATCTCTTTATTAAGTTGCTGATTATCTCGATTTACCGGGATAGCAAGATGGACATCCGCTGATTTAATTGAATTAGGCCCAAGGTTTCTAATCTGATGGGTAAAGGTAATACTGGCATGCCTTTCGTTTTTACGAACGTACTTGTCACCGTCGCAGACCTTTAGCTGGTAGAGTTTGTCATTCTGATAATCCACAGCCCAGAGAGTTTTGCCATCGTATGCTAGTCCACGGGTAAATGGTCCTGGCGCATCAGTAATCAAGAGCACGCAGCCGCTTTGGGGATCAACCATATAAATTTCGTCATTGATTCGGTCGGAGATCCAGAGGTGTTTTCCGTCAAAGCACAATCCCCGTGGATCCTTTGCCGGAGCTGGGAACTCGCGAATTGTAGTGCCATCATCAGGGCTGAACTGGATAATTTTATCGGAGATCTCGTCGCTACACCAGAGGTATTTTCCATCCCAGGCTAAATCCCGTGGACTGCCCTCAGGCGCATCAATGGTTTTCAGAATGGTGCCGGTTGCCGGATCGAGCTGATAAATCTTGCACTCTTTCCAGTCGGCATTCCAGAGTGTTTTCCCGTCCCAAGCCAGTCCCATTGGCCAAAAAGCTGGAGAATCAATTGATTTAATTACTGCCCCATTTTTGGGATTGATGCAGAAAATTTTATCGGCTTTGCGATCAGCCAGCCAGAGATATTTCCCATCGAACTCCAATCCGGTTGGACAACTGCCAGGGGTCTTAAATTCTTGCAGTACCGCGCCAGTAAAAGCACCAGCATATTGGTTTAATAGAAAGCAGGCGATAATAAGGAGCATCGTTTTCTTCATTATTGACCTCCATCTCGATTTTTTAGAAAATTAATAGAAAAAGGTGACATAAAGGGCGGATAGCCAGATTAAGGTTGATTATATAAATGATTTAGCCCTTCGAGGTAAGGTTCCACACCACTGCCCAGGAATCGGGTTTTGGCAATGTCCCTAAGGACTGACTGTGTGAAATTTTCTTCAGCAAAGGGGAACTCTTTTACGTAGACCTCGATCGTCGGTATTCTCAGAATTGCCAGTAATTCCCGCAGGCTGTAAGCAGTCCGGCTTAGCGCTCCGGGACCGATGATAACTCCGGAAATCTCGTTGCGACGACGGCAAATGGTTTTCAAGATATCTTCTTCGGAGTAAAGTTGGAAAATTTTTAGCTCCAGATTAAGCTCAATTGCTCTTTTGCGAAGAGCTTTGTTGACCTTATCCAGTGTAAGCCGCGTGCCGGTTGAAACAGAGACCTTGCCCATTAGTGGCATATTGGGGCCATGAATCACCATAATTTTCATAGTGGAAAAATAATAGGGATAACGTTCATAAACAACAGTCTTGTGGGAAGGTAGATATCTAGGGTCCAAAGTAAACAAGCTCAAACAAGGTTTTGCCTTTTATTTAAATCCTGGTAGATTAATGTCAAAGGATAAAGGATAGTTCGTATGTTTAATCATTTTTTCAATTACTTGAATGAGCTCTATCAATTGATCTTACCTATTTGGACTTATACCCTGATTCAGTCTAAAATAATCAATATTCAACTGGGGCGGGCACTTGTTGCCATTCTCTTTATATTCTTTGGACGCCCAATATCCCACTTTCTGGCTGACAGGATAAATGCTCTGTTGATAGACCGCCTCATTCGAGACAAAAAGACCCGTCACTGGCTGAAAGAAAAAATGAGTCTCTTCCTGATACTCATTATTTTCATTCTGGCCCTGCTGATTCTGGGATTTTCAAAAGAGGTTTTATTGAATATCTGGAAATTAACGATTTTTACAATCCATGATAATGAGGTGATATTAGGCAATGTAATCATCGGGTTTATTCTGTTAATTCTCGGGGCAGGTTTGTCCAAATACCTGGCGGGCCGGATTGTTCTGCTAATCCCCAAACGTTTTCGTGAAGATGTATCCGCCAAAAATGCGCTCGGGGCTATTTTCAAATATATTCTCATTGTTTTTGTTTTCTTATTTGCGCTGAGTGTGGCGGGAATTCCTCTAACCGTATTTACTGTCATCGGTGGGGCCTTTGTTCTGGGTATTGCTCTGGGCAGCCAGAGCCTGGTGAATAATTTTCTCAGTGGATTAATTCTGATGATGGAACGTCCACTTAAAGTTGGCGACATTGTGGAACTCGAGAACCAGCGTGGAGTGGTGGAGGAAATCGGGGGGCGTTCGACCCGCATCCGTACCTTCGAGAATTATCGTATGGTCATGCCAAATAGCAAGCTGTTGGAAAATACGGTTATCAACTGGTCTTTAGTAGATAACTACTTGAGGCGCGAGATTAATGTAGGTGTTGCCTATGGATCACCAGTTCGGCAAGTACATGACCTCCTACTGCAAGCAGTCAAGGGGCAGCAGGATATAGAAAACCAGCCTGAACCTTTTGTAATATTCACTGATTTCGGGGATAATGCCCTGATGTTTCGCTGTTATTTCTGGGTTGAGATAAGTGAAAACACTAATGTCCTTGTGATCGAGAGTAATGTCCGTTTCCGGATTGATGAGTTATTCCGGGATGCCGGAATTGTGATCGCCTACCCTCAGCGCGATGTACATTTGGATTCGCTAAAACCGGTGGAGTTAAAGATCGTCAATCCATCATTTGATAATGCTGAAGAAGAAAAACGCAGTAATCGAGGTTGATAGTCTAAAATGCCCTGTTAGATAATCGGGGGTCATCGCTGTATATTGACCATATCCACACAGCGGTATAAGGATGAAGCCAATCAAGTTCCTGAAGAGCCCAGAAGGGACCGCCGGGATTGAGTAGCCGCTGGTTTTTTGATTTAAGCAGGAGGCGCTCGCCGTCTTGGCGGTATTTTATATAACCCGTTGCTTTACAATCCAACCGCCAGCGATCGCCTACTGGTGATGCTTTTGCTTCGAGAGTTACCGGATTCAGTGCCAAAGCGACCCGTTGGTCACTAGTATAATCATTCCAGGTTATTTTGCGGGCGGGTAAATTATAGTGAGACACATTCCGCTTCTGGTGATTTAAGAGAATGATCCAGTTATTAATTACGCCAATTACTTTTGGAGATTTCATTGCAAAGGCGGATCTCCATGTCCGGATCTCATTTGCGGGAATACATAGCCGTAAAACCTCTTTTCCAAATTCAGGTGCCCCAATAAATTGAGCATAGATGCCATAGACAAGATTTGTGTTGTAAAGGGCAACTTTATCCATAAATGTAAAGCTACTAATTCCACGCTGCCCCAGATTATAGCTCCAATGATTCAGTCGCATTTGTATTTCTTTCATCGGGAACGCGGAAAAAATTACGATTAGGGCAATTGATACAATAAGTATCCCGATTTTAATTATTGTCAGATAAAGTTCATCTAGTTTTAACGGAAGGAATATTAACAGCAACAGGGTGGAAAAAGCTATCAGGATTGGTCCTCTGATAAATAGGGACCAGATGAAAAGAATGAAAATAAAGACAGATATAAAACTGAGAACTATTGTAGCAATTAGCTTACTTACCTTGTAGATAAAAGCCTT
This sequence comes from uncultured bacterium, assembly GCA_964546145.1. Lineage (GTDB taxonomy): Bacteria > Fidelibacterota > UBA2242 > UBA2242 > UBA2242 > CAZAKO01. Next base: position 12,228 of record CAZJIU010000005.1, on the reverse strand, counting down.
ATCGGTTACATTCATTAAGTAGTCCTCCTCCTGATTGATCTAAAGCGGAATATATTGAAAAAATATACAAAACAAAAAAATTTTAACTTTACCCTGGTGAAACGATTTTTACGAAATTCATAGCTTGTTTTTGCAATGGCTAAAAATTTTTACCCTATTTTCCTTGATATTTCTAAATTTATTGAAATTCGGAGGGTGTATGGCAATTGATATTTTTCCCGTATCCAATCCAAGAGAGAAGCACCAGTTTATCCGTCTGCCCTGGAAAATCTATCGCGGTAATCCTTACTGGGTACCGCCTCTGCTGATTGACCAGAAAAAGATGTTTAGCAGAAAACATTGCCCGTTCTTTGAACATTCTGAGGTGGAATTTTTCCTTGCCAGGCGGGATGATAAGATATTAGGGCGAATTGCGGCAATTAAGAACAATAACCATTTGAAAGTCTACAATGACGGGGTAGGTTTTTTCGGGTTTTTCGAAACCGTGAATGACCAAGAAATTGCCCATGCTCTGCTTAACCGGGCCGGGGAATGGTTGAAAGTAAGGGGATTAAAAGCTATTCGGGGACCTGAAAACTATTCCCAGAATGAGACGGCGGGACTACTAATAGATGCTTTTGATAAACCGCCGGTGATTGAGATGACCTATAATCCACCTTATTATGTCGAACTCATCGAGTCAGCCGGTTTTCGGGAAAGAATGAAGCTCTTTGCCTATGCTATTGAGGGGGCAAACGAAATTCCTGAGCGGTTAGCCCAGGTTGTCGAGAGTATTCGCCAGAATGCCGATTTCATTGTGCGACAAGTCAATATGAAACGAGTTGACGAGGAAGTCGAAAAGATCAAAAGTGTTTATAATGCAGCCTGGTCAGAAAATTGGGGAGCGGTGCCATTTACGGATAACGAAATTAAAAAGCTGAAAGGTGATCTGATAAGTATTGTTATTCCAGACCTGTGCTTTATCGCCGAGATCAATGGTGAAGCTGTGGGTACTTCTATCACAGTCCCGGATTTTAATGAGGTGTTAATTAAGCTGAAAAATGGGCGTCTCCTACCCATCGGGATTTTCAAGCTGCTCTGGTACCGGCGTAAAATCAGTGGTGTCCGGACAATAATCATGGGAGTTAAAAAAGAGCAACGTCATAAGGGTATAGACATAGTATTCTATTACGAAACTTTTAAAAACGGCCTTAGGCTTGGATTTCATAAAGGCGAGATGTCTTGGATTCTGGAAAATAATATTCCCATGCGTCAGGCCTTAGATAAAATTTATGGCACTCGGATCTACAAGACCTACTGCCTCTATGAAAAGGATCTTTGAGATTTGCTGAAAAAGCTATTCAGAGAATATCTAAGTATTATCAAACCCCTGCCGATTGAAGGAGTTCCCGATCTGGTCCTCTTCCGGCCAATCGCTTTCGTTCTGGTCAAGATACTCCGCTATGTTCCAGTTACTCCCAATCAAATTTCTATGTCCGCTATCCTAACCGGAGTCGGTGCCGGTATTTATTTTGCTACAGGAACACAAAAAGGTTTGATCAATGGAGGCATTCTCTGTCTCTGCGCGGTTGTTTTGGATTGCGCTGATGGGATGTTGGCTCGACTTAAAAATCAAGGCTCACCGCTCGGTAGAATAATTGATGGGATTGTGGATTATGCCAATGGCATTGCAATTTTCACCGGGCTTGCAATCGGCCTGACCAAGATGTCTAGGCATTATTTTCTACCGGCCTGGATATTAGTCCTGATTGCCGGGATTTCAGTGATTTTTCACAGTATCCTAGTTGATTATTACCGCCAGCAGTTTTGTATCCAGGCACTAGGGATTCGCCACTCGTCTCGAGAAGAGATTGCTGAATTATCCGCAGAACTGGTAAAACCCTATCGGGGTAAGCGACAATATATTAATGAATTGATTATTAATATCTACCTGTATTATTGCCGGTTCCAGCGGATTAATTCTCCCCGGGAAAAACATTTTGATACCAATAATTACTATCGAGTAAATGTCTATCTGCTACGACTCTGGCTGATGATCGAGCAATCGCTGCGGGTGCTGATCCTGGCAATTGCGTGTTTTATATATAGACCTGAAATTTTTTTATTTTATGTCATTGTCCTGGCAAATGCTTGGGTATTAATTATGCTGCCGGTTCAAAAAATATTTGATCGGAGAATTAAACTCCATGATGCTTGAATTTAGCCTAATTTGAGGTGCTGATGAGAGTATTGGTAACCGGAGCTACAGGATTCATTGGCAGTCACCTTGTCCCAGCACTATTAGCCCGGGGTTGGAGTGTGTGCTGTCTGGCAAGGACTACCAGTCGGAAACCAACAGAATTTGAGCAGCATGTTCAATGGGTTATAGGCGATCTTTTAGATCGAGAGTCACTGATTAAAGCTACTAAGGGGGTTGATGCCGTAATTCATTTGGCGGGAGTTATCAAGGCAAGAAATCCAGAAACATTCACAAAAGTAAACGTATCTGGTACCAGAAATCTTTTAGAGGCTTTAATATCGTCAGAGAGTTCAAGTCCGACCTATGTCTTTATCAGTTCACAGGCAGCTCAGGGACCTAGCCCTTCTCGGTTGCCACTTCCGGAAAATGCTCCAGCGCGACCAATTTCGCGGTATGGTTGGAGTAAGCTGCAGGCTGAGGAAGTTGTCTTGAAATATAAGGATCAATTGCAGTGGGTAATTTTACGTCCCTGCACAGTCTATGGTCCTGGCGACCGCGAGTCGCTGGCGTTTTTCAAAATGGCAAATTATCATGTGAATCCCATAATTGGTTGGCACTCTGTTTATATTAACTTGGTGTATGTGACAGATTTGGTCAACGTTATTATCCGCGTTTTAGAGAAGGATATTAGCCAGGGAGAAATATTCAACGTAACCGATGGCAGGGATGCCTATCTGTTAAGGGATGTTATCTCTGCAGCGGCTCAATCATTGGGAACCTGGACCATACCAATATTCCTGCCCAGATGGTTACTGAGAACAGCTGCTGTGGTAAATGATTTAGTAGGAATGATTACCAAGCGTCCCAGCATGTTGAATAGTGACAAGTATCATGAAATGACCGCCCAATATTGGAGTAGTTCTGCTGAAAAATTACATCTAAATTTGAACTATGACCCTGAGTATGATATCTGTAAGGGTTTTCAAATCACCGCTGATTGGTATCAAGAGCATGGATGGCTATGAAAGATTTTAGCGAATATCTCGAACGTTTCAAGCGGGGCATTTTCCCGGTGGATTACTTGATCCTAATTTACAGCACCATGATGTTAATTATATCAATAGTATTTTACTTGGAGCTGGGAAAACCGCTGCTGTTTCTGTGTCTTAATCTTGCATTTATCTACCTGTTGCTTTATCTGATATACTTTGAGGAGCGGAGATTTGACTCGGTGCATTACTGGATCCATACTTGGCTGCCCATTCTGACATTTATTTTTTACTATGCTCAGAGTACTTCGTATGACAATTTGATTTTTCATCACACCTTTGATCCCGTTCTGCAACGTTGGGAGGGTCAACTTTTCAATGTTCCGCTCAATAGAATTATGGCGCCATATGTCAACAATCTATTTGCTGATGAAATGATGCACTTTTTTTATTTCTCTTACTATCTGATAATTTTTGTGCCCGGGGTAATAATGTTGTTGAATCGCAATAAACGGATCCACGAAATGCTTTTTACCCTGACAGTCATGATGTATTTCCATTATCTCATTTTCATGATTTTTCCCGGTGATGGACCGGTATTCGAACGACCGCAGATTTTTACCAGGGGCGTTTTGTTTATCCCCGTTTTGGACTTTATCTATAAATTTTTTGGAGAGCAAGGGGGTGGCGCTTTCCCCAGCACGCATGTGACGACCTCAGTTATTGTATTGCTTTATAGTTTCGAAAGTTTTAGGATCAGATCCTGGCCAATTAATCTAACGGTGATTGGCATCATTATCGCTACGGTCTATTGTAGTTATCACTATACTGTGGACGCAATTGCTGGAATCGTCAGCGGTACGTTATTTTATTTTATTGGGAAATACCTTTACTCTATTTGGGATCATCACGCGGAGCTGCCCGCTGAATGATAATTTCTTGAATCAATCGGCTGGTTGCCTTTGTTACGGTCAGTTCCAGGTTGGGCAGGCTTAATTTTTCGCCGGCTTTTGGGATGCGTTTTAAATGATGAATGATGAAACCGCCGACGGTCTCGTAATCACCTTCTGGGATTTTGAGCTCAAAGTGTTCATTCAAATCCTCGACTGTCATGCGGCCATTAGTGACAATTGAGCCATCTTTTTGTAAGGCATATAGTCGCTCTGCTGCATCATATTCATCTTCAATGTTGCCCACGATTTCTTCGAGGATGTCTTCAACCGTAGCAATTCCTACAGCGCCGCCGAATTCGTCCACGACTACGGCCATACTGCGACCGTTATTTTGTAGGTTTTTCAGTAGCTCGGTGACTCCCATTGTAGGCGGGATGTAGTAAGCTGGGCGAATGAAAGGCTTAATCCGCTTCGAAGATTTTTCCCCCAGAATGTCGAAACTAATCAGAATCCCGATAATTCTATCTACCCGGTTGTGATATATCGGCAAGCGACGATGCTTTGTCTGGGTAAACTTATCGCAAGCCTCTTTGATGGTGGCTTGGTCACTGAGTGCCGTAACATCAATTAAGGGAACCATGATTTCCCCTACTTCCGTTTCAGTGAAGTGCAGCAGGCGGTTGATCATTTTTCTTTCGCTCGGTTTCACATCGCCTTTTTCGTGTTTCATTTTCATCAGCAGCTTCAATTCCTCTTTGCTGATGATCCCGAGGTTTTCCTTCGAGTTACTGCCCCCAAATGGCAAAGCAAGCAGGGCAGCCAATTTTGAGAATAGCCACACCAGGGGAAAGAGCACTACAGTAAACAGCCGCAGGACAAAAATAATTCGAGGTGCCATCCAGTCGCTTAGCTGCTGAAAGATACTTTTAGGAACGATCTCGGCGAATACCAGATTGATGAAGGTCATAACGATAATGGCAATTGGGACACCTATTCCGCCCAACCATGAGTAAAACTGCGAGGTTGCCAGAGTCGTTCCAACGACGATACAGATGTTTGTACCCAGAAGGGTTGTCCCCAGAATCCATTCCGGCTTCTTTATCATTTCAATTACCTGTTGTGAAGGGCGGTGGCCGGACTTGGCCAGGTGACGGGCGCGTAGCCGATCTACCGAGACCATGGCAATCTCGGCGCCCGAGAAAAATGCCTGCCCGAGAATGCAAAAAACGATGATACCGATTGTAACCAGCTCAGACATTATAATCTCTTCACAATCAGGGTTTCGATTCGGTTGCCAATAACTTTTTCGACGGTGAAGTTCATGTTCAAGTAGTCGATTGAATTTTTTGGTTGGGGTAGTTCGCCAAACAGCGAAAAGATGAATCCGCCGATTGTATCAATCTCTTCGGAGACAATATCTGATCCGATCAATTCGTTAAATTCATCCAGAGGCATATTTGCTTTTATTCGGAATAAATATTCGCTGAGCCGTTCATATGGGACATCATCTTTTTCGTATTCGTCGCTAATCTCGCCAAAGATCGCCTCGAGAAGATCTTCCATGGTGACCATACCCTGAACCCCGCCGTATTCGTCTAATACGATCGCCATCGAAATCTTTCGGAGCTGAAAATTATGGAATAGCTCGTCCGCCCGTTTTGTGATTGGTACAAAGTATGGCTTACGCAGGATTCTTTGCAGGATTTTTTCCGACTGTTCGGTTTTGGTTGTATCGAGACCAATCAAATCTGTGGCAAATAAGATTCCGGCAATATTATCCCGATTGCCGCGATAGATTGGAACTTTAGAATAGTGTTCTTCTTTTATTTTGTTGATCATCTCTGTTAATGGCATCTCAGCGGGCAAATAGAACATATTCGCTCGGGGAGTCATCACATCGTCCATATGGGCATCACCAAAATCAAATATCCGATAGATGTAGTCCTTCTCCAGTGCGGCGAGAATGCCTTCCTTTTCCCCCTCGTCAACGATGGACTTAATCACATCTTCATTCAGGATGCTGGGAGTACGTGAATTGCTCTTGATAAAGAGATTCACAATGCGGTCAGAGATTGCCCGGATGAACCAGCGGATAGGGGTTATGATCTTAGAGAAGAAGGTCAAAGATGCTGCCACAAATAAGGAAAATTGCTCATTCCTCCTTATAGCAATGGTTTTAGGGGTGATTTCGCCAACTAACAAAAGGATCGGTAGCACAATAGCAATATTAATCCAGGGCACATCGCGGCCGATTATCTGGATAATTAGGGCTGCTGTAATGGAGGTAAGCGAAGTGTTGACAAATTGATTACCGAGTAAAATCGAAATTATCAAGCGGCGCGGCCGTTCCAGTAGTTTTTCTACTTGACGCCCACGACGTTCATTAGTGACGATTAGTTTTTCCATTTGGATCCGGGAGAGTGAGAAAAGGGCGGTTTCAGAGCCAGAAAAATATCCGGAAAGGAGTAATAAAACCAGAAGCAGAACTATTTCGATGATCAATAAACTCATGGTGAAAATCTATCCTCGAATTCTTTCATTACTAATAATTTAATTTTTATGTTCTGTTTTCCAAAGTCCAACCAAAAACGGTCATCAAATTCCTTGATTTTGAATACGCTAATGTTAAAATTCTAGTCAAATGATAGCAATAGACCACCATTTATCCAGAAGTTCAGATGGAATGAGAAAGCGAATTTTCGCTTTTCTATCTGGGATTGCCATTGTCAGCGCTCTAATTATTTACCTCTTCGTTACAAGCCTGTTTTCCATTCCAGTCGAAAGGGATACTAGCAAGAAGCTATATTCCGTCAATTTCATCCACTGGAATGATTTTCACAGTGCTAACCTCCCCTATATTGCCCGCTGGGGCAGACATAAAGGCAGCTTGGTTGGGGGCTATGCTAACCTCGCCGGATATGTTGATTCATTGCTCATAATTTATCCGGAGGCGGTTGTGCTAAATGCTGGCGATGATTTTCAGGGGACGCCTATTTCATCCTTCACCAAGGGAATGTCGCAGATCTTAATTCTTAACCGAATCATACCCACAGCTTTTACGATTGGAAATCATGAGTTCGATTACGGATGGGATAATTTGACCGACTGTATGCAACACGCCCGTTTTCCGATTATATCCTGCAATCTTTATGATTCGACTAAAGGGGGCTTGGCGGTTGATCCCTACATTGTCGTTGTGTCCAACAAGATCCGAGTTGGCATAGTTGGTCTGATCATGGAATCCCTCAGTTCTACAGTTATGCCGCTCAATATGAAGGGCTTGGCGGCGCTTGACCCGGTTGTTGCTATCCGGCGGCAGGTAGATTTGCTAAAAGATATAACCGATCTGATTGTTGTGCTCAGCCATAATGGTTTCGTCGAAGATTCACTCTTAGCGCTTCAGTTAAGTGATGTGGATCTAATTTTTGGGGGACACTCTCATACAGTGCTCTTTCAACCGGTTAAGGTTAACGATATTTTAATCTGTCAGGCCGGCAGCCGGGGGCAATTACTGGGGCATTTGCAAGCTACCGTAGATACTGAGAAAAAGATAGTCCGGGATTATCAGTATGAGTTAATCGAGAATGTAGTGGGGCAGGTCGTCCCAAATCCGGAAGTATCTCGGGTGGTTGACTCTTTGGAAGCGATACTTGGAAGCGAAATGGACAAGATTGTTGCAGAGCTCATTTCGCCCTGGATCCGAAACAGCGGTGGAGAATCTAACCTTGGCAACTGGATCTGTGATGCGATCCGGGATTATTTTCAGGCAGATATAGCTTTTCATAACAGCGGAGGTATCCGCAAGGGAATGGATGCCGGACCTTTGAGGGTGCGTGACATCTGGGAAATATCCCCTTTTGATAATACAATTGAAATTCTTCAGATAACTGGAGATCAACTATTATCTCTACTTGATTGGAGAATTAAGCATCCCCGGGATCTGCTGCAGATTTCAGGAATCCGTTTGATCTATGATACGAATGAAAAAGTGCTTGTTTCGGCAACTGTCGCTGGACAGCAAATTGATCCGAAACATATCTACAGCATTGCAGCAAATAACTATATTACGGCTAATTTAAAACGTTTTTTTGGTCTTGATCCCAGTGAGGTTAAAATTAAGGACAGCGGACTGATCTGTCGGGATATTCTCATAAAGGCAGCTGAGCAGCAAAAACGGATTGACAGTAAGGTAGATGGCCGATTGGTGTTGCAATAGAATGTGAAGGTCTTGAGAACCAATAAACTGATTGACTTTATCGTCTAAAAGTAGTTACATTTGGCGGCTTTTTAAAGGGTGATTGGATCGGTTAACAGAGGGCACAAATCAGATTGTTCCCCAGAATTATGCGATTCATGGTGGGTGTAGCTCAGTTGGTAGAGCGGCAGGTTGTGGCCCTGTTGGTCGCGGGTTCAAGTCCCGTCACTCACCCCTTACTTTGCCGGCGCCATCGTCTAGTGGTTAGGACACCACGCTTTCAATGTGGTAACCGGGGTTCAATTCCCCGTGGCGCTACCACGCAGCAGGCCGATTAAGGACCTTATATTGAGGATTATTAAACTATTCTGATTTTTATCGGATTAAAATTATTGTTGAAAATTAGCCTAAAAGGGGTTATTATTTCAAAGAAAGTAGTGCCAATACAAAATGTCATTCAAAAGTCTACCATGAAAGATCCCTTTTTAGCGTGATTATACTAGCTAAAATAGTATCGATTATTTTTCACCCTTTTATTTTTGCTCCGCTTACTTTTCTCTTATTACTGATCCACTCCGACCATACTCTTTCGGTAAAAATAGTAACTTTTACGATAGTTGTAATTACTACTGTAGCCGTTCCGCTTAGTCATGTGATTTACATGAAAAAGCACGGATTCACCGCAAGTGTTGATATTCCTGAAAAGGAGCGACGTTTATGGCCTTTCATTTTGAGTATCCTGAATTATGTCGTTGCCCTGCTAATCTTATGGAAGATGCAAGCCTCCCGTCCGATCCTGGTGCTGATGTGGGCCTATGCCTTCAATACGGCCGTTGCTACGATTATTACCAGATATTGGAAGATCAGCATCCACGGAATGGCATTTGGCGGTCCGGTGGCCGCCTTGGGTCAGGTCATTTCGGCTTATTTTTATTGGTCGCTACCCTTAATGGGATTAATTCTATTCTCGCGGGTAAAATTAATGGCGCATACCCCGCTGCAAGTGGTCGCGGGTACATTTTTAGGCTTTATCCTAACCTATATCCATTTTAAATTATTGATGTAGCGATGAAAGAGGAACTTCTAGCTGTAGTCTTGGGTGGGGGTAAAGGAACTCGCCTCTTCCCTCTTACTAAGTATCGTGCTAAGCCGGCCATCCCTTTTGGCGGTAAGTTTAGAATTATAGACATCTCGATCAGTAATTGCATCAATAGTGGAATTGATCAAATATTTATTCTAACCCAATTTAACACTCGTTCATTACACCGCCACATTTATAGTACTTATCGGCTTGGTCGCTTTTCGGAGGGGTTTGTTGATATTCTGGCAGCCCAGCAGACTGCGGATAATATGAACTGGTATCAGGGTACCGCTGATGCCGTGCGCCAGAATTTACGATACATTACCGAGGTCACCGCGCAATATACTATCATCCTTAGTGGTGATCAGCTCTACCGTATGGACTATTATGATTTTTTAGATACACATGTAAAACAGCAGGCCGATTTGACCATTGCGGTAAAACCCGTAAGTTGTGCTGAGGCACCAAAGTTTGGGATTCTGCAAGCCGATGCGAATGGCAGAATCTTTAAATTTGTCGAGAAGCCTGCAATTGATACCCTGGATTCTCTTAAAAGCCCCGGGCTTCCCGCGGAGACTCCTCTGCTTGCTTCAATGGGAATCTATATTTTTAGTATCAATATTTTGGTGGATGTATTGAATAAGTCAGATGGTGACGACTTTGGTAAGCATATAATCTCGACCGCGATCGATAACTATCGGGTAATAGCGCATCAGTTTAAGGACTATTGGCGGGATATTGGTACGATAGATTCTTTCTTCTTAGCCAATTTGGAGCTTACCGCATTAAATCCGCCATTTAGTTTTTATGATGATAAATTCCCGATTTACACCCGATCCTATTTTTTACCGGGAACACGTCTTGATAATTGCCACACCGAACAGGCGCTAATAGCTGAAGGATGCTTCATTGAGCAATGTCAGATTAAGAATGCTGTCATTGGTATTCGGACTAAGATTGCTCGAGATAGCAAGCTTGAAAATGCTGTCATTATGGGTGCCGATTATTATGAGTCTGAGAATTCAAAGAATTTACCTGCTGTAGGAATCGGGCGGGAATGTATCATCAAGAATGCTATTGTGGATAAAAACGCCCGGATTGGAAACAAGGTGGTCATTACTAATCAGCAGGGCAAAGAATTTTATGATGGGGCAGATTATTATATCCGTGAAGGAATTGTTGTCATTCCCAAAAACACCACAATCCCGGATGGCACGGTGATATAAAACAGCCTTAGGAATCAATTAATGTTCAGAAGTTTAAATCCATATCAAATCCCGCTTTTTCCGGATCTATTTACTGAGATAGAGGTGCCCTCTATTACGACTCTCCCGGAGTTTGATCATGCTCTGAAGAATTTTATCAAGCTCTCAGATTTCGGGGCTTTCATCGAGCTCAATATCAGCGGCATTGATAAAACCTACTCTTTAAATCTGAATGAGTTAAAAATTCCCAGACGTTATCTGATCGGCCGCAATGATACCAGCTCACCAGTTTTTCACCTATTTCCCCTTGCTTTACGTAAACATCTTAATCGTTTGAAATATGAGGTACGCTCATTTTTTACGAAAGCTAACAGTCTCAAAACATCCTTTGGGTACTTTCTGTTTCGGCCATACTTTCATTTGTGGGATTTCCAAAAACGGCAGTTCCTGACTGATGTTTCTGATTATTTAAGACAGGAGGTAGGCGAGCAAACCTATCATAAGTATTTTACGCATGCCTTTTCTCTCGGCATAGATTGGTTGAAAAGTCATCTTAAAAAGAAATTTTATCATCTCTTACCGGTAGATAGTCTTAAGGTAATCGGCGCTAAACGCCGCAGGCTTCAGAAGGCAAGCATAACCCTTTCTCAGATAGATCATGAAGATCCCGACTATTTGCTGAACGGCTTTTTGCTGAAAACAATGCATCTGCCGATTGTAATGGAGGACTATATTCAGGGGATCACGGTTCTTTCACACTTTAAGACCATTCCCCTCGAGCACCTCAGGAATGTTGAAATTGATACAATTGAAGATATCGCCGCCTTGATTAATAATTTTCCACCGAGATAATTTTTTTACTGAATTACCTTGTTCGATTCATACCCCAGAAATATGGAAGAGATGGTAGAACAACAGATTACTGCCAGGGATATTATTGATCCAAAAGTCATCCAGACGATGAGAATTGTTCCGCGTGATATGTTTATTCCACCAGCCCAGCGCCATTTAGCCTTTACCGACCAACCTCTGCCGATTGGTAAAGGGCAGACTATCTCCCAACCTTATGTTGTGGCGTTTATGACCCAGGCGCTCCAGGTAAACCGCAACTGCCGGGTGCTCGAAATTGGCACTGGCTCGGGCTACCAGGCAGCGATCCTCTCCCGTATTGCCAAGGCTGTTTTTACGGTTGAGGTTATTGGCTCGCTGTTAGAACGGGCGCGCGAAGCTATCTCTTTACTGAATTACAAAAATATTTTTTGCAAACTGGGCAATGGCCGGCTTGGTTGGAAGGAGGAAGCACCTTTCGATCGAATTATTGTGACTGCGGCTAGTGCCAATATTCCGCCTTCATTGAGAGACCAGCTGGCTGACAAAGGTCGCATGATTATTCCGCTGGGTAAGTCGGAATGGAATCAGAATTTAGTTATGATAACCAAACACGGAAAAAAATTTTCTCAGGATAAGATCCTGCCTGTACGCTTTGTCCCGCTGGTTAAAAATAGCCGTGGAAAATAGGGATGGAGAGATTATGAAAGATTTAGAATCGGAAACGTTTAAAAAATTCACTGCGGTAATTGAGGATCTGGGTCGGGGTGAGTACAATAACTCCTGTTTTGAGCAATTCATGCGGGTCGGGACACCCCAGCCGATTCGGCGCTTGGCAACTATTATGGAAGGTATTTG
>CAZJIU010000004.1:58006-64549 GCA_964546145.1 uncultured bacterium | reverse complement strand
ATTGGAAGGAATCAATTTAAACTGCTGGTACATTTCATTGCGGACCTGATTGAAACCTGCATACCACTGCAAAATATCTTTTAGGTAGATCCAGGTGCGAACGACATTCAGGTAACTGGCGCCCTGATTAACCAGCAAGGTGTTCGCCTTTTCAAACATTAGCCGGGCCTGGTCGCGATAATCCTTTCGTCCCGCACTTATCGCGGTAACACCATGAATATTTTGCAGCATGATATAGGTTGTACCGCTCCGGCGCCAACATCGCCCGCAGGGTATTTGCCCATCATAAATCGTCCAGACAATATCACCATTCTTTACCGGATTTACCGCCCGTAACTGCACTCCGGCAAATCCCCGGCCCCAGTACGGCTGTCCCTGGATATAAGTAAAGGGCAGTTCTTTCTCGTGGTGATCACGACTCAAAATATCATTCCGCACAGCCAAAATTTCTTCTTTCAGCGCAATGCTGCCGAACAAACGTTCGTGCACGATTTCCATCTTATCGCGGGCAAGAATCTGCAATATCTGCTGATATATTTGTTGACAGATTTTTTGCGGATCGGCATCCTTGCCGGTCACTGAGGCTGTTAGGTAAACCTGATGATCGCCAATCATCGTCTCTTTTATAGTAAAAGAATCACTCCCGTAAATCGCTCGTTTTCCCATTCAGCATCCTTTTTCCAATCGTCATCTTTCAGAACTGATTTTTATTGCACTAATGATTTATTCTATTGCGGAGCCGGATGCCACTTTTCCTCAGGTTTTGCCTCCTTAGGCTTGGCGGCAATCTGGCTCTTAACTTTTGGATCGAGTTGAGCTTTGACTAATTTCTTACTATCAAATGCGGCTTTGGTGACCTCCCGCCAGTTAACCGGAAAAGGTTTTATCATCATTTCCGGAACATTATAAGTCATCAGGTAAGTTTGATAGAATTCGGGATCTTTTTGCGGTAAGACAAACGGCTTGTGAGCGTTTCCAAGAGAATCAAGATAGCTGAAATAGGGTCGTGCACACATGCCGTCACCCCGTTTGCTGCTGAATACAAACCAGCGGCTGTTAGACGACCACGAGTGAAATGTTTCCTCTAGCTCGCTGTTAACCGGAAGGCGGGTAAATTTCCGGTTGGACAAATTCATGAGATAAAGATCGGCACTACTTAAATATATCGGAAAGTTGCTGTAATCAGAGAGGCAGAAGAGCAGGTATTTACCATCCGGTGATACCCTTGGCATCGTGGCACTTTTCTTGGCTGTCGCTGCCGGTACGAGCAACTCGACCTCGCCCCAGGTGTCACTTGCCGCGTCATAGGAAACTCGCATCAAATTGTAGCGAATCTGATCCCATTTTAGATCACTCTTGTCTTCCAGCATATACTCATCAAGCGGATTGGTGCGGCAAAAATAGAGATAATCCCCTTCCGGAGACCAGCAGGGAAAGGTCTCCATATATTCTTTATCAGCTATTTTCGGTGAAGTGGTGATCATGTTTTTTGAGATATTATAAATAACTATGTCTGATCCCATATCCAATACATCGCGTGATTCACCGACCGCATGGAAAAATAAAATCAAAGAATTCACTGAAAGAGCCAGCAGATTTTTATTCGGATGCCAGGAAGGATAAGCACCGGCTTTGTTAAAATCAGTGGCGGTATTTACTTTGGCCAACTTTCCGTCATGCAAGAGCATCATCCCGGAAGCTCTCCCACCGCGCATATGAAAAATCATATTATCCGGATCATTGCCGCAAAAGTTGTGGCAATTCATACAATTGTTCTCGGTTACCCGGTTCAAGAGGAACGGTCGCTCTCGAAAGGTTTCGAGATTGCGCTGATAAATACCCATAATGCGCCAGTTGTTATAAGCCGGCGTGATCAGCCGGTAGGCCAGGTAGCTGTCTATCTCTTCTTCAGCTATTGGATTAATGATTGTCGGAAAGCGGCTCCAGTTACCGGCTTGGTCCTGAATTGCGATGTCAATCCGCAGTTCATTTCCTCGATTGGCTTTTAATAAACGCTTCCAGGCTCGTGCGGGAATAATAACCTTGGGACTATCATCGCTAAGGATAATTGCCTTGCCCTTTGCGGAAGAAATCTTTACGTAATACTGCTCCGCTGGCTCCTGGATTACAAAATTCATGGGAGCGATATTCGGTGGAATGACCACCCCAACATAATCCGGGCTGAGATGCGATAAATCCGGCAATACTTCAGCATCGCCAAGAGGCGCTTTTCCGCAGAAACTGATTCCAATTATCAACAGGAAAAAGATAAAAATCAGAAAAATACTCTTTAATGAAAATCTATTACTCATTGGATGACCTCATGAGATAAAGGACATAATACCAATAGGTATCGCCGTAATCACGCTGGAGCTGATTCTGGGCATAGTGTTTATTCCCTTTATAGTCGGCTAGTATTTGTTTGAAATCCTTAAATCGTTTGACGGCTGCCTGCATGGTTACCAGACTGCCCAATAGCGGCAGTGAACCTTCCTTTGATTCGGTCATATATACCAGCATAGCCTCAGTGTAATGTCTGGGGATACCATAGTAACTGGTTTTATAATATTTGGGAAAATATTCGATGAATTTGAGCAGGTTACTCCCAAGCAAATAACTCGCTCCCAGATATTCAAAAGCCAGCCGATTATCCGGATTCTGGTTAAGCAAATTTTCCAAATCCAGTTCTGGTGAAGAGATATTGGCTATAAAATCGGATTTTGCCATTTTCGCTTTAATCGCGGCTAATTCCCGATCATTAACAAGCAGCGAATCATTATCCAAATAGGCATAATAGTGATTGCTCCACTTCCTGAACAGAGGCGACTCATGCAGAATATCGAGACACTTACGACAGGAATTCTTTTCCCCCTTCAACAGGCAGATCAGCGCCAGCCGCTTCAAGTTGCGGGGCCGCATGCCTTTTAGTGAGATTGCCTCCTGCACCCAATGTTCCGCTTCATTGATATGCCCCAAATCAAACATGATATCACTACGGATAATCGGAAAGGCATTCCGTAAATCGCGCGACATAAACAAACCGTTAACTCCATAGTACTGAGGATAGGAAAACAGATCATTTAACAGCTGCCCTTGCTGGGCTAATGCGCGATTCACTAAACAGGTGGTCAACTCATTGCTGGAACCATGTTTCCTGGCAATTCTTATCACCTGCTCCCAATCGCGGTTCTCGGCACGATAATCAAGATTTAAAAAAACCTTAAAAGTCGAATTAAAAGTCAGATGAGCGATCAGATATCCTAAACCGATCAGAATCACGGCATCGGTCACTAACCGGCTGATTCCCCGATAATATTTTTGTAAAAACCTCCCGACTAAAGGTAATTGATAAATTAAAAGATCCTCTGTCGGAATAATTCGCAGCCGCAGTACCAATCCCAATAATACTATTGGCGGATACAAGTACCAAGCGTAGGGAAGAATTGCCGGCTGGTAAATCTGATTAAAAGGTAAAAGATAAATAAACGCCTGCGGCAAATTAATCATAAAAATGAACATAGATGACAAATAGGGAATTAGCAGCGATCCAACGACGATCGTGGCACTAACCAGAAAATCGCCGCTGACGAATATCTCGAAAATCAGGCAGAGAACTGCATATAAAAGCAATGAACCACCGGCAATATAATACAAAACAACAGCCAATCCCAGATAGACCAGGATTCGGTAAATGACATTTTGCGGCGCGGCTTTCTGATATAGCAGGGCAACCAGCAAAGCTAACATGTATCCCAGAGTAAAATTCAGCGTATGTTCGTAATTATTATGCACGGTAATAATCAAAATCAGGAAAAAGAACTGCAACAGGTTGACCGAATCGGGTAGAGATTTCTGGAGTTTATCCGCTGCCAGACGAATCATTCGGTTAAATGACCATAGCGCCAACCAGGCTATCAAGGTTATAAGGAGTGCACCAAGCCAGGGGAAATAATAAAGCTGCGCCAAAAAAGCCGCCAGGTAATCCGTCAAGCCACCCGGATAGGATAAAAATTCGCGCCAGAAACTCGCTGTTGCGAAAAAGACCGGCTCCTGCTGCTGGAAATATAACCGCGGATTAATCCTCAACCATATATAAAGGAAGAACAAAAAGAATATCAGCAGGTTACGCAGCCATTTTATTCTATCCTGAATTTGAGTTGATGGAGCATTTTGGGTCATTATTGAACCATTTCCATTAGTGAAAATTTTCAATCCTGGACATTTTACTTGTCCTTAAATAATTAAAATCGAATAAACCTCCGGCTTCCCTTAAACTAACTGCTACCAATTCCATTCCGGGCATCTTGAATTTGATACGGGGTTTTTTCACTGCTTAATAATATTCTATCGGAAAACACAAATTTTTACTCAAAACTGACCAAATTTAATATTTAAATTCCGATTTGCAAAGGCTTCGAGAATACGATTTGGCAACTCCGCATCTGACCAATTCCGCAACACTTATTTTCCTTCAATCTACTAACGAATCAAAATTGCGGAACATGGCAAAACGTGAAAAAGTATTGTGTTGAATTTAGCCAGATTCCATTCCAAAGATGCGGTCTAAATATTTGGTATAATCTGAATCAGGTGCCAACCTTCTCAATTTATCATAGTACCTGCGAGCCTCCCCCCGATTCTGGATATCGAGGTAAGCGCGAACAAGATTAAAGAGCAGCTGCGGGTCGCGCTCTTTCATCCTGCGCGCCTTTTCCAAATACTCAACAGCCTGATAATTCTCACCATTTTTCAGATAGATTTGCCCACACCATTTATTGGCATAAAAAGTATCCTGATATTGCAAAGATTTCAGCAATACGGTTAAAGCTTCATCAAAGCGGTTCATCTTCAATAATATTTCGGCTGAATACTGATAAAAGGAGGCTTCCTGCGGCAAGGTGTAATTCAGGGCTTTGTACTCCCTTAGAGCAGCTTCATAATCACGCTGTTGCTGATAGTATTGGGCCAGTTCGTAATGGCCAATTTCCAACGATACTTTTTCGTTGACCAGAATCTGATAAACTAACGATTCAAGCTTATTACTCGGGTGATAACCGTCAAGGGAGCGATTAGACAACGCGCGCGCTTGAAAAGGCCAACTGCCCTTGAGATAGCGAATATTAATTTCAGCCACTAGCGTATCCAGCCGGGTCATGCCCCAATTTTCCTGATAGAATTGACTGGGTTTGATCAAGTCCGGATTCCATTCGGCGGCAATTAACTTTGCCCCTCTCATGGTATTGAAAAAAGCATCTGCCATCAGAAAGTAACCAGTAATATTGGGATGCAAGTGATCAACAACCAGATTATCACCAATCAGGCGATGCGGTGAGGCATTTTCAAAGTAACTTTTCAGCGGAACAACCGGCACCTCAAACTCAGCTGACACTTTATGAATTATTTGATTGAACTCCTCCGCGGCACGGAAACGTAAAGCATCTAAATCTTTTGCCCGATAATACGCCTCTTTGGCTTCTTCATACTGATGGCGCTCATCTAACTTCTGGGCAAATTGAAATACACTGGCAGCAGCTGGCAGACTGGCAACTTGCACCGATTCGAATGGATGTTGATCGCGAATATTGCATATCAGTTCACTGGTGATAACCGGTACATTAGCGGCTTGGGCACGTTGTAGGATTTCTCGCAGATTCTGAGCAAACTGCTGCTTGCCTGAATCATACAGTGGACTGCCAAAGGGAATTGCCTGATCCACCACTATCCGTTCCATCAAAGTAGCCGTAGGATTAGCCAGTGATTCAGCATTCAAGGTTTTGCCCAACCAGCGGCGGATTTGGCCTACGAAATCACGCACCAGCAGAAAGGTTCGAAAACGTTCCAATCGCAAATAGGCTTTCACAACGCCCCGATTTCTACCAAGCGACTCCATCGAAGAGACACCAAGTGCACCATAGAACTCGTTATGACCGGCATAAATTAAGAGGGCATCCGGTTTATTGGCTAAAATCTCGCCGATGAAATCCAGCAGCGTGTAGCTATTTATCGCTGTCATGGCGACATTGATCACCTCGATCGTTTTATCGGGAAAAGCATCACTAAGACGAAAATTCAGGATTCGCGAAAACATGATATTATTGCCATAAGGAAAACCGGCGGTCGTTGATCCACCCAGAACAAAGATGCGGTAGCCATTCTCTGGCTTCTTTTTAAGGAACAAGTCTTTCTGCGGCGTTGGTAAGGTAGATTGCATATAAAAGTAGCGCCGACCGACATTGCGGTTGATCATCTTATATTGTGAGATTTCCTTTGGCGCCGAAACAAACAACTTCAGATTCCCATCATAACGAAAAATCACCAGCAGCAGTTCCAGCACAACAATTAGTAAAACCGGCAGGCAAATCATCCCAATTGTAAAGAGCCGCTTTTTTTTACTGCTCAATTCAATTTGTGCCGGGCGATCTTTAGCGGATGACTTTTGATTACCTTTTATCTGTTTCTGAGGTTTTTGCTTGCCCTTGTTACCCATCTCTATTTTCTCGCCTGGTTTAACATTAATTTAACCAAACAACTTTAGTCTAAGAG
>CAZJIU010000004.1:27576-57906 GCA_964546145.1 uncultured bacterium | reverse complement strand
TCTATTTTCTCGCCTGGTTTAACATTAATTTAACCAAACAACTTTAGTCTAAGAGCGAAAATTTTAGTCAATTTTTAATTCAATCATTCCGCCATAAATAAACGAAAAAATCGGCGATAATGCAATAGCACCTAAAGTGGTTTTGAAAATATGAGAATAATCCATCGTCTGAAATAGAATAAAATTGCTGAATTATTAACACAAAAAGATCATAAATTCTTGTCGCAATGCTCCCAGCCTGCTCCCGACACCGGAGGGCTGGCAGGTGCGTTGTGACATTTTAAGGCCACACCGTAGAACGATATGGCCAGATTTTTATAGTAACCTATGGATCGGCTAATTCATATCCCGGCAGTAATAGTTAGCACCGGATTCACCAACAGCCACTTTGTAAACCCGGCGGAAATCAGGATAGAAACCAATAAATAGATGAGTACCTTCTCCCCAAACCATTTGGGTTGCAGCAGAAGTCAGAATATCACGATAGAGCGGTTCTATTTCGCCATTGCGGCGGATAATCAGAACTGGATCAGCGTTATCAGTTCCTACATAAATATCGCCGTTGGCGGCAACCGCTATGCAATTCAAGGTCGAAGTGGCATAATCGCCGGCAGCAGCCCAATCCAGAACTAAAATGTTATCACCAATCTGACCGGCTGCGGAGAGGATTTGATTTTTCCAGATACCAGTCTGGGTTGCCGAGCTAGCGGCTACGTAGAGAGTGTCTTCCTTCACCTTCAAATTAATAATTTCAAAACCGTTATATTGATCTAGAGCCGTAACATTGGTATCAGGATCAATCACATACAATCCTTCACCACCGGCAAAGAGATTACCGTTTTGATCAAAATCTATTGACCGCACCTTGGTAGGCAGTGTAGCGAAAATATCACCGGCCATGCTGTCGGGAGTAACATCGTGAATGGTATAAATGTTATAATTCTTGGAATTTGCAAATAATAGGGTTTTGTTTGGTGCCGTTTTCAGGTCGGTGGCACTCTTGAAGGCACTCTTAAGGTTTTTTTCCTCGGCAGTAAAATAGACCGACCGGTCTCCAATCGGAGTCGTCTTAATAATGGTTGTGGAATATAGCTCCATTCCGTAGATGTTTTCATCGTCGTCCAGGGCATATGCCAGAATATTTTCGGTATCGGTGTAGCGACCATACTCACTGGTAACCGATGGTATTTCATAGCCGGTAGTGTCAGCGATGATCCACGCCCCCGGAACATCAATTGCAAACCGCAAGTCGGTGCCTGTCACAGTTGGGCGGTAAATCACAACTTCATTGGCGGTGGCACTTTTTTGATGAGCTACGTGACCGTTGATATAGACCGTATTCGAATCCAGTTCGGGGAAGAAATTTTCTCCTTCGATTGTGATATATAATACCCCTGGATCGGCAATATCATTCGGGAGAATATCCGTAATCTTTGGATCGTCTCGCTCACCGGGAATTGGCGTCCAGATGGCTTCGGGCCCTTTGTACTCACAGCTCAATAAAGATAAAATCAATAACCCCAAAATAACAGTCGCAAACATTGTAATACTTGTATACTTCATAGTGCATTACCTCCCCTGTTAAATTGCGAACCGTATAGTGAATCGCTGGACATTACCAAACAACTCAAAAGGTGAATAGGCATAATCGAAACAAATTCCAAATTGAGATATTCCCAGACCAAACGAAATATTATCCAGCGAGTTGTTGAGAATATACCCGGTTCGAATCGAGATTGAATTAAGCAGTTGATAATTCAAACCAACTTTCACCTGCTCAGGGTGAGAGCGTGGATGGGTCGCATCAATTGACATGTACAGCGATTGTCCCGCCGGACGAGTACTCATCAGATCCATTAAATCCATGGATACTCCGATAATAAAGGTCAATGGTAACTGGAAACTCTCCTGCTCGAATTTGATCTCTTCAGAAAAATTGCGGACTGACATGCCGAAAGCAACGCTTTTAAATCCGGTCTTAAATAGTGTGCCGAAATCAACCGCATAGGTGCCAGCTACATTCCTTTTATACGCCATTTCACCTTTTAGAGTCATTGGCACGACACTCTTTCCCAAATACTGATAAGTGGATTTAATGTGTCCACCAATCGAAAATTTATCCGTAAGGGCTTTGGCATAGCCGATCCCCAGGGCAAAGGCGGAGGGATTCATAACTTCGGTATCAATATACCCTTTGTTATTACCCCAGAGAACAGTACCCTGAACTTCACCATAATCCACTGTCACAAGACTAAATCCCACAACACCATAGCGTCCCCGAAAAGGACTAACTGCCAGACTCAGAGCATTATATTTAATATCGGCAATCCAATTATTCAGCGAAAATGTAGCATCCAGAAATCCCGGCATGCGGGCCATTCCGGCTGGATTGAAAAACAGTGAACTTGATTGAGCTTCAATTGCGATCATCGCCTCACCCGTAGCTGCCGCCCGGGCATCAGAGGTCACTGACAGAAACTGGAAACCGGACTGCGCCCATTTAACATTTGCGGATAGCAAGGGAATACTCAATGCTAACCATAAAACCAATAGATTGATATACTTATTCATAAGGAATTCTCCTCTGCTTGGAAAATTTATCGCTCTTCAAGAACTGCCACTAAAAATTTTGTTAGTCCGGTAACCTCAGTGGGTGTAAAACGTACCAGATATAATCCCGGTTGAAGATCAAAGACCTGACGCCCCCTGATTTTCGGCAGGACTATTTCTGAGGCACTTTCGGTTAATTGGATATATTCGCTACAACCGGCAATGGTCTCCAAATCCATTTGGGGTGCGGTTTTCGGGGGCAGGCTTACTGCTTTGCGCGTCAGTACATCGGCGTTAATATAGGTATGCAAATTGGTAGCGTTAAAAACCAAACTGGAATAAAAATAGACCGTTCCCGCAGTCGGCAGATTATAAAGAAGATAGCAGGTTGTACTGTTTTTGGGAAAATTCACTACCAGGGTGGTATCAGGAATCAAGGTATCGGTAACTGTGGTAAGAGAATCGAAAATCCCCTCAATAATAACTGAATCGCTTGCGGCAATCATCCCCTGCGCGACAAAATTATTCAGTTGAATTGCAGTTAATTCTTTATATCTTGGCATGGCTACCGGATTTCCATTGACATCTACCGTATCTCTAGCTTCCAGATCACAGCTCAAGTATCCACAGGCAATTTCATCCATTTCGGCAACGGTATATTTCAGTTCTTCTTTATATTTCTCAGGTAAAAAATCCTCGCATCCCAGCAGCAGAAAAATCAAGACCAGTGATAGCCAGGATAGCGCTCTGCGAGTTGATTTTGTTGTCATTGCTCTTCTCCCTTTTTATCGAATGATAATGAATTTGCGATAGGTACTATCACCCTTTTTGAAGATAATCTCACCGGTATCTTCATCCTTATAATCTTCGGTTACTTCAAAGTAGACGATATAAAGACCACTAACGACAATCTGACGCGAAGAAGTGATACAGTCCCATAACTCATCACCACTACCATCAATATGTCGAATGGATTTGATCAAATCACCGCGCTCGGTGAGAATTTTAATATCACATTTAGGCGGTAATCCAAAAAAAGCGATGCGATCCGGATTCGAACTGCCAAACTGAAGATCACCTGCCCGCAGGTTAAATGGATTAGGAACAATCCTGATTTCTGATAGGTTCCTCTCAGCCGGTCGGCGCAGATAAGCCGGAACATTGGTCATGGTATAAAACATACTACTGACCAACGGCATGCCATCGCTGTTAGTACCATTATCCTTAGTCTGAACATAATAATAGTAGTCGAATCCCCGCCGGGCTGTCTTATCCTCAAATTCATGTACAACATTATTGGCGTTACATTCAAAAATTAATTGATACAGAGTATCGGTCATCCCCGTAGCCCGGAAAACCCGATAGCCATCAAAATTCGGAGAAGTCACCGCATTATCACTCCAGCTCAAAGTAATCCGATCACCACCCGATTGGACATTAAAGGATGAAGGCGGCGGCGGCGGCGGGGGAATCGAATAATTATTTTGGTAACATTCAATCGCCCGCCGAAAAGTTTGGAAAAGAGAGTCCTCGGCAGTCCAGATCCAGGCACGCTTGTATTCATTCCGATCATTAGCATCAGCCGTAATTGGCGGCATCCAGCTGGGTAATTCCGGCAGCGGATCGGGATAGGTAAACGGTGTGCGGTTATTAAACCAGTTTGTCGCAATCTCCATGTTTTTAATCCGACTTAGACCGGCAACTCCCTCGGCAAACACAATCCTGATGCTATCACCCGGATTCAGAATATAAGGTCCAAACCCCTGAGCAGCCGAATAACCACCAGGATCATCGCGATAAGTATTAGCAAACGTGTTACCAACATCTTCGGCATGAGTTTTTAACGGATGACGGGCTGAAATAAATTCGTATTGCTGGGTCATACCAACCGTATTATAGGGATCGAACTGATCGCATTGATTATCGGATCCAAGAAACAAAGTTGTAGTAGGCTGGGAAGGATCATCTGATTTCACTGTTGCGGACTTATCGGCATGCAGGACGACAACTCCAATCATGGCTGGAGCACCTAAGATATTCCCGGTATTAAAATTTGGAGCACCCCAGTCCTCATCATAATTAGCTGCTCCGCTTCCCGAATGAGGTCCATACCAAGCATATAAGGCTCGAATATGAAAATCCAAATCGGCAAACTTCGAATGCTGAACATTAGGATCCTGGCCAATAGAATGACTGACACAATTCTTACCCCAACTGATGCCGCTACCAGTAGCCCAACTTTTACGAAAACCCTCAAAATTAAAAGCATATCGGTACTGAAAATGGAAATAAACATCATTCAAAGTATGGGTGACAGTTGCACCCTCCTGATCAATAATACCGGTATTCTTAAAAACATATTCAAAAATGTAGTAGTTATCGTTGTACTGTTGGGAGAAAGCATAGACTTTCCGGGTCATGGTTATCCCGATGGCAGTATTGACTTTATTGACAATCAAGCGATTACAGGGAATATCTTCAATATCATCCACAATATCATCAACATCATTTTGCGAAGCCGCCATATTGTCCACCGTTACCGAAGGGTGGGAGAATTTTCCGATCATTTTAAATTCTGCCGGCATAAAGACATTTACCAAATCGGCTGAACGAGGTCCGGCGTTGATTACTTTAAATGGATACAATTCATTAGTGACCGGATCGGTATAATTTTTCACGCCGATCCACATCCCCTTTGCTGCGCAGTGATCCTGAAAAGTAAATTGCGCCGGCCAGCGCATGCCATCCGTCTGATCCTCCAGATGAGACCGGGTGCGACGGCCGTATTCAATCTCAATTCCCGAATTGGAAATCCAGGTGTGGAGCTGGCCGACCCGCAGCCATTTGTATTCCTGCGAACCTGTATATTGGGCAAATAAGGTTATAGGAATCATCATAGTAAATAAAAGGAATTTCAATCCCTGCTTACCTTTTTGTAAATAAATCTTTCGATCAGTCATTGATTACCTCTCTATTTGTATTTCTACCAAGCTATCATTAATCCAACGTAAAAGATGCCGTAATTCCGAAGAATACCTGTCTTGGATTAAGAAAATTAAAGGAAGATTGATTGGGCATGTCAATATAAGCCTTATCATCCAGGATCTTTTTCATTCTATTCTTTTCGATCTCTTTCCACTCACCTGGTTGATTAGGATCTTCGGGATCAGTAAACGCCACATATTCGACATAACGTTCCATATCTCTTTCATAATAAATTACTCCCTCATCGCCTGTATCCATTCCGGTTTTTAAGATAAGATTCTCATCGTCATCCAATTCATATACCGGCTCATATTGAATTGCACTCATTGGCTCGATCGGCTGAAACTCCACGCCCGGCTTGCGATATTCACCAACCCGGTCATTGCCAACAAGATTATCGTAATAATTGCTTTTAGGCAGATGCAGAGAATTCATATAAAAAATAAAGTCATCCGTATCATAAAAACTGGCACCGGATAGCCGGCGGGTATTCAGCAGGTTATTGATCTCCGCAAAGCAGGTCAACTGAACCTTATGAAAATAGAAAGTTTTGTTGAGCCGCAATGTCAGATCATACCAGTCTTTGACCTGGACATTCTGAGCTACATTTAATCTGGCCTGCGGATTCCAGGTGATGTACTCGCCCGCCTTCCATTCAGCCAGCAGGTTTGCACCCCATCCCCCTAAAGGCTGTAGTCCGGCTAACTTAGGGCCAAAATCGCGGGGCGTATTAAACATCAGATTAGCCCGGGTAAAAGGTTGGGGAATTGGTCTCTCCTGATATAGATTTTTAGTATTATCATCATAAATGCGCTGCTCGGAGGCACTCTCATATACCTGAGTTCGATCAAAATGGCCGCCGGTGACAACCTGATAAG
Source organism: uncultured bacterium (assembly GCA_964546145.1). Taxonomy (GTDB): domain Bacteria; phylum Fidelibacterota; class UBA2242; order UBA2242; family UBA2242; genus CAZAKO01. Next base: position 51,493 of record CAZJIU010000004.1, on the reverse strand, counting down.
TATAGTTTACAAAGCCGCTCCACCATCTGCCAGCCGACTTGCGAGCCGTAACTTCAAATCCGCGAATATCTTCGTAACTATTGTTATTAGCCGCATAATATGAAACACTGCCATCAGCACTGGTATATTGAGTATAGGCCTGTTGATCAGATATGTCATGATAAAATAAAGCCAGTTGGAACAGAAATGTATTCAACATTACTTGATCATAGCCAAGTTCATAGGATACCGTTTTAGCCAGAGCCAGGTTAGGATTCCCATAATTGCGCATACCACCCGAAATGCTGCGACCAACTCGCAAAAGCTCTTCATAAGTAGGTAGCTGTTTGAAGTGACCATAATTAAAGAAAAGCTTTGAACTCTCGGTAATCGGATGGGAAATTGCCAGACGGGGACTCAATGAAAAATCCGGTTCTGCCTTCTTAGTTTGGTATTGGGCTGAGGGATTATATTTGGAAGAGAAATAATTCCGATCAAAAGGATCTGCTACCACCCACTCGGTATTGGCATTGCTGTAATCCATTCTCAAACCGACATTTAAAATGAATTCCCGGACTTCCAGTTTATCCTGAATATAAGATGAAAACCGATAGGGAGAGTCTTTCTCTTTGACATAATTGACATCGCCAAAGAATGGATTAACCAGACCATAATCCAGATCCAGATTATTATAGACAAACTCAAAACCGGTTTTTACCAGGTTACTGAAGTTAACCTGGCTGGTTAGATCAAATTTTAGGGTTAGCGAGGACGTCTCGGTCGAATCGCGAGCGGTACTGGTATGGCCGCCAAAAAACATACCGGTAATCCCGGTATTGGGATTGGAACTCCAGCCAAAAGGCGCCTCATCCACAAAATAACCCGGCACAATCTCATATATCCGGGAAGTATCCCGGGCTGCAATCGGGCCGGTTTTATAACGGCGGGTAAGATATTCAAGACTGGTTTCATAAAGAGTTTTGGGACTTAAGGTGTGAGTAAGTTTAGCAGCCATCATAGTGTGACTTTCATCCGCAGTACTATACCAGGAATCACAAAAGATCCGCCCCGGCCGGGTTTCAGCGGTGATTTTGGCAACCTGATAAGGTGTCCGCATATAATCAGTCGGCCTCCAGTAATCAGTCCCCGAAATCCCAAATGTTGTTCCATAGAAATTATAATCAGTCGCATTGATTGCCACATTATAGCTTTTACCGGTTAATCCCGATAATTTTAATTTGACTGACTGCGATATATCCGCAGTCGCCTGAATGGTCCAATCGTAGTCAAGATAATCATCCCGCGATAACGGAATTAATAACATTTCCCGCTTTTGACGGTAACTGGAAAAGAATCTCAGATTCCCCAATTGTTTCCCGATGATTGGCACAGGACCACCAAAACCAGCATCAATATTATAATCCGGTTGATTGGTTTTAGGCTGACGGCGGTGTTCCCAGAGGAAAAGTTGTTGTGCACCCTGAGGCGTCAGATCGTTTCCTGCAATTTCATCACTTAATAACCGTTCTGAAATGGTGTTCCAGCCATCAAACTGGGGATATTGACGCTGGGTATATTCGTTCCATGTGCCATTTTGCGTCCCTACCCAACAGACCTCATCATTCAGGTAAGGTTTTAACCACATCGAATTTTTATCGAAAGGAGATACACCAAAATGTTTGGCAGCTGGGGAACTGTATTTAACAGTAATTGCGCCGCTGTAACCGGTTCTGCTTCCTTCTCGGGTCACAATATTCACGATTCCGGAACGGACATTCCCATACTCGGCACTGAATCCTCCACGCTCCAGCGAGATCTCTTTTATCGCGGAGAATGCAACGGTAGAGATCGGCTGATTATTGCGGGGATCACGGAGAGTGGCTCCATCCATTAATAACAATGCTTCATCAGAGCCACCCCCGCGAATTACCAAGCCGCTTCCGACACCAGCCTGAAGACCGACTAGCTCACCTACTGTGGTTACCGGAAGATTCTCAATCTCATCAGCCGAAATGGCTACCACACTGGTAGATACATCTGGCTTGATGATGTCCCTCTCTGCTACCACGGTAATAGTTTCGCCCTGAATCGCTTCCCGGATTAGTTGAAAATCCACACGCGCAGTTTGATCAATTAAAACCTGAACTTCAGTCACATTAACTATGGTATAACCGATAACCGAAACCGTGAGATTATAAACGCCCGGCGGAACATTTAAGATAGTAAAATTTCCCTGATAGTCGCTAGCCGCACCTAATAAGGTGCCTTTAATAATTACATTGGCGCCCTGAAGCGGTTCGCCGCTTTCCTTATCGGTTACGGTACCGGCGATCTTACCCGTAACTCCGGCAAATACAAATTGCGGGGAAAAAATGAGAAGTAGAAATAAAACGGATAGAATCCCAAATTTCTTAGCGAGCATCTTACTGCCCTCCTTTATTAATTACGTAGATTCTCGAATGATCAACTCGGTTTTCAGGATTTTATTAACTGGCTGCAGATCCGAGTCATTGATATGATGAATTAAAATTTTAGTAGCCTCTTTGCCCAGCTCATAGGCTGGTTGGCGTACAGTCGTTAAAGGTGGCTCAATCAGAGATGCCTCAGGATTATCACTAAAACCAACTAAAGCAATGTCACCAGGAATTTTCAATTCTTTAGCTTTGATTTTGATGAAAGCTCCGATCGCAACTGGGTCATTCACGGCAAAGATCGCATCCGGTCGTTCAGCAAGAGGAAGTTGCAGCAATTGTTCGATCTCCTGCTTGCCATCCTCTTCATTCAGTCCACCTCTGACGATATAATCATTCCTGACCGGCATTCCGTGATCCTTCAAAGCGTCGAGATAACCCTTTAATCTTAATTTACAAATCGAAAGATTATCGGGACCGGCAAGATGAGCAATTTTCTTATATCCCCGGGAAATCAGATGCTTTACCGCCTGCAAAGCACCCTCATAATCATCTACTATTACCTTGCTTGCTTTAGGATCATTCCAGGTGCGATCAAAAAATACCATTGGAATTTTCCGCCTTTGGAGTGATTCAAAATGATCAAATCTGACAGTGGTTTTAGAAACTGAAATCAATAATCCAGCAATATGTTGTGAAATCAAAGTGCGAATATTACTAACTTCACGCTCCATCTCCTCATTTGAATGACAAACCATAATTGTATATCCGGCTTTTTCGGTAACATCGGTTACTCCAGCCATCACCGCACTAAAAAAGTAATGGCGAAACTGAGGTACGATTACTCCAATCAAATTTGTGCGCCTCTTTTTGAGAGATTGAGCGATGCTGTTCGGATGATAATCCAGTTCCTCGGCTAGAGCCAGGATCTTCCGCCGCGTCGCTTCATTCACATCGGGATGACCCCGCAGCGCGCGCGAAACTGTAGAAGGGGTAAGGTTTAATTTTTGGGCAATGTCTACAATTGTTATCTGCTTCATTAAAATACCCGATTTATATTCCTGACCTTCATTTCTGAATCCGGGAGCAAAGTAAAGTTATTCAACCTCACCCCAAATAAAATCTCGGATTAACAACGGATTTACCCCTCCCAAAAAAACCTCTTTTACCGATTACCAATTTAGATTATCAACGTTGCCGGTAACGTTGATATTCTAAACAATTGCATCTTTTTTGTCAAGTTTTTTTGTGCTTTTAGCTAGCAAGTTTCTGCCAAATTGCTACTTGGTAGTTAATTATTTCAGGATGGATTTAAAACATCCAAAATTGAATAACTATTTTAATGATTGTTGGGAATAAAATTACTTTGATTGTCTATTTTGGACTGACAGCAGGATAATCATAATACTGCACAATCTTGCTTGCCTACATTTAGTAAGCTATAATTTGATCGAGGAAATAGTTCGTTCGTGGAAATATTAGTAATACTTTTCGATCTATAAAGATAAAGAGACAGCTACCCTGACCTTCTATTCCGAGCTAAGTTACCTCGATAACATTTTTCAAGGTTTTCCACAAATCCTTCATTTTGAAAGGCTTCATAATCAAACCTTTAAATCCGTAGCGCTTATAGTCAGCCATAGTAGGATCATTTGAGTAACCGCTGGAGACTATCACCTTTGCATTAGGATCCATTGTCAGCAGTTTCTTAATTGCGTTTTTCCCTCCCATTCCGCCTCGAACAGTCAGATCCATTATTACCGCATCGAAAGGATGATTATTAGTCAAGGCTGACTTGTATAGTTCAAGAACCTCTATGCCATTTTTAGTGGTCACGACATCATAACCCAGATTTTTCAGCATGATTTGGGCTACCTCCAGTATATCCTCTTCATCATCCATGACCAGGATTTTACCCTCACCCGAGAGGACATTTTCATTTTCTGTCTTTTGTTCGATCTTGACCTCTGAATTCGCCGGTAGAAAAATATTAAATTTCGTGCCGATACCGACGGTTGATTCGACCGAGATAGCTCCATCATGTTTGCTAATTATCGAATATACTGAAGAGAGTCCCAGACCATTCCCCTTTTCCTTGGTGGTGAAGTAAGGATCAAATATTTTATTGAGATTTTCGGATGGAATACCGACTCCCTCATCTTCTATCGAGATACGCACATAATTTCCTGCCTTAAGCTGAAATTTATTGTCTTTTTTAAGGACGACGTTGCGAGCGGAAAAAAGAATCCGACCGCCCTCTGGCATAGCCTGGATGGCATTGATTATCAGATTGTTGATACTCTGGCTAATTTGGCCTTCGTCAATTTCCAGAGCCCAGATATCATCCGCGATCAAGGTTTCACAAACGATTTTAGAGCCGGTCAATGAGAAATTCACCGATTCTTCAATTAGCTCCTTTATCGAGGATATTTTCTTGATTGGCACTCCCTCTTTTGAGAACATGAGCAGCTGCTGGGTCAAATCTTTGGCACGCAAAGCCGCCCTTTCAGCCTTATCCAGTCGTTTCTGAATATTTTCATCCCCGGTCAGAAACATTTTTGCCAGGGACAAATTCCCCAACACAATCGTCAGAATATTATTAAAATCATGGGCAACTCCGCCGGCGAAGATGCTGATGGATTCCAGCTTGGTTGCCTTCATCACATCCTCTTCCATTTTGCGGATATTTGTGACATCCCTGATCGTGACCAGCGAAGCCACTTTCTTAGCTTCTTGAAAAATATGGGGGGAGAAAGTGATCGAAATAATCCGCTTTTGGCCCTCCGGCTGAATGATTTCCAGATCACAATTCTGCTCCGGGCTCTTTTTCTCGCTCTGCGAGTATTCATGTAGTCTCTTTAGATTTTCCTTGTCGACAAACTTTTTCAGGTTATACTGGGTCAGGTCCCCAGCCTGATCCAACAGAATTTTTTGGGCTGCCGAATTGGCCAATAGGATTTTAAAATCGCTATCCAGCACGAGAATTCCGACGCTCAGATTTTCAATCAAATCCCGATAGCGTTTCTCACTTTCACGGAGGTTATACTCCGATAATTTCTGCTCAGTTATGTCTTCTAGGATCCCATCGTAATAACTAATATTTTGTTTTTTATCCTTATGAGCAACGGCTGTAATCGAACACCAAAAGTTGCTGCCATCCACTCTTCTCAGCAGGCACTCCATCCTGTTCACGTAACCATCTTTTTCCATTTGTTCTTTAAATCTCTCGCGATCCTCAGGATTTACATAGAGGTCCGCAATCCTGAGATTTTCAGCCTCTTTACGGCTCTTCAAACCAAACATGCGTAAAGCCGCCGGATTAATCTCTATAAAACGACTGTCGTCATCGGGGACTGAGCGGTAAATTCCGGCGCTGATATTCTCAGTTAAAATTTTATATTTATCCTCACTGTCCCGCAACGCATTACGGGTTCGTTTTAATTCGGAGACGTCATATTCCGTCAAAGCCACGGCATAGGGACTGCCATTATCGTCCTCAATCAGTTTGGCCGTCACCCAGACATAAATTGGCTGGTTGGTTTTCGACTTTCTCTGGATCTCGAAGGTCTTGGATTTAGCATTATCATGTAAACTGCTAATCTTTTGAAAATATTTCCCTAAATCTTCGGGATAAGTAATCCGATCAATATTCATCCGGAGTGCTTCATCTTCGCTGAAGCCATAGGTTTTTTCGGCACCCTTGTCCCAGGCGACAATCTGGCCACTAAAATCATGGATAATAATCGAGCGGTCATTATTACGGCTCACAATATCGATGAATTGCGGTATTTCCACCGTACTGGATTTACCCTGTTCCCGCAAGAGGATCACGATTTCTTCGAGCGTTCGATTTTTCAATACCGGAACCAGGTAAGTCACCATCGCCACAGCCTGGTTATTCCGGACCATAAGTTCATCCAGAAATACCCGCTCCCCAGTAGCAAGGGCACTTATATATTTTTCCTGGGCATCTTTGCGAAGAAAAGGTGATATCGAGAAGAGATCATCACCAATAACCCGCGCATCCACCCCGTTCTGCAGCAACCACTGACTAAAGTAGCGATTAATCCGGATCACCTTAAACTCTGGATTCACGACAATTACCATATCATCAACGATATCCAGAACATCCCAGTATTGACCAAAATTGGAACTGGCAGGCTGATCCTGAAAAGGGACTGCACGCAAATCCGTTTTGTCTTTTACGATCGCTTTTTTTCCAAAAGATAACTGCTGTCTCATAGTCTCTTTCTAATTAATTACTTTTATTTCCCAATCGATGCAGGGTTCGTCCTTAGTTAATTCAACCTCAAATAAAAAATCACGCATTCTCCTTAATTACCAATTACCATGCCATTTCATTGAAAAAGCTATCCACACCTGCTTCCTTTCCAATCTCTAAGCAGGTTGGAGAAAGTAAGAGTTTTTGGGGTAACTCTGCGACTCGATAGAAAATTGGGGAATATTTTTTCTCAGACGGAAAATTTTTCCTACTCTGCGATACCACTTTCCTTGCTATTATAGGTAATATTCTTGGCACATATTTTGAGAATTGGGCAACCAATGGCGATGTTTAACCTGATATCCCACCCGAAGTCTGACAATCAAGGGATATACCTTGGGACAAATTTAAAAATCCGAAAATAGAAAGAGAAAAACAGAATGTTCACTATTGACGAATATCGCAGCAAGGTTCAATCGCTGGTCAATTTACCGACCTTGCCCATCATTGCGACCGAAATCATCCGCATAATTCAAGAGGATAAACTTTCTATCAATCAGATGCTGCCGATCATCGAAAAAGATCCGCCTCTCGCACTGAAAGTACTGAAATTTGCCAATTCACCTTTTTACGGTCTTATGGAAAAGGTCAAATCACTGCGCCATGCTATGGTCATTGTGGGGGTTGAACAGCTGGGTCAGCTAGCCATGACCTTTTCCGTCATCCGGGTACTTCAAGACGATGGAAATGGAGAACATATACCCTGGCGTCTGTTCTGGGAACATTCTTCGGCTTGTGGATACATTGCACAATTACTGCATGAAAGTCTTGGAATCTCCACCATCACAAATCCTTATTCTCTGGGATTACTCCACGATATTGGGAAACTGGTTTTTTATAAAATTGATCCTAACACTTATACGATGATCTATAATTACTGTCAAGAAAATAAGATCGCTGGCTATAAGGCCGAACACGAGGTTGCGGGACTTACCCATCCGGAAATCGGAATGTGGCTGGCAGAGAAGTGGGGTCTTCCCACGTCAATTTCGCGAGTAATCGCCAATCACCATAATCCGGCTGAAATGGAAGAAGCAGAGCTAACAACCTCGGCTGCAGTCATTGCCCTGGCTGACCAAATTACTAATAGCCTAAATTTAAATTTTGGCTCCGCAGAACCTCCGACTCAACCTGAGTTATCCGAAAGCTGGAAGATCTTAAAAAACAACCATAAAATTCATGAAGATGAGCAACTTATCCAATTTATTAATAAAATTCAGAGCCAGCGTGATGGAATTCGCGAAATGGTTCAATTGCTCAGAAAATAAGCAGGACTGGTAAAATCCACCGATGGTAACCAATACTATACCGCAATAATGGAAAATTTAGCAGCAAAACAGGTCCCGGATGAAGTCCTAAACGATTTTATTATCGAAGCAAATGAATTAATAGACCAGGTAAATAACGACTTACTTGAAATCGAGTTAGGTAACTACGGCGAAGAACAAATCAACCGGATACTGAGGGCTTTTCATACCATCAAGGGCACCAGTAGCTTCTTGAAAATTAAAGAAAGCACCAAAATTGCCCATACCATTGAAGATCTAATAAACGAGCTGCGCCGCCTTAAAATCAGACCAAGCCCCGAGGTAATAGACGTCCTTTATAATACAATTGACTGGTATCGCAAATTGATCATTGCCCTGGAAAGCCAGAACGCATATGATAAAAATATCAAAAACCTCTTAAATGATATTCAAAATTCATTATGCGCTGTGGAGAACAATTCATCGTACAGTGTTCCAGTCCCATCCGATCGCGAAGATCTTGAGTCATCGTCTCTCAAACTCTCCAAAATAACTGAAAATACTATCCGCATTAATGTTGAAAATTTAGACACACTGATCAGCCTGGCAAGCGAGCTGGTGCTGGAAAAAAACAGGCTGCTCAGCATTATCCGCAGTCTCAACAAAAAAAAGAACTGCAACGACGAAACCAGTAAACTTGAAAATCTTTATATTACCTTGGGATATATTGGCAACGAAGTCCAGGAAATTTTAACCCAAACTCGAATGGTACCGATCTCTCAAATATTTCGGAAATTCTATCGCTTTGTCCGTGATTTGTCCCGCGATAAACATAAATCCATTGATCTGGTCTTTGGTAAAGAGGATCCCAGGATTGATCGCTCCTTCTGCGAGATAATTAATGATCTGCTGGTTCACCTCTTACGTAATGCCGTCGATCACGGCATTGAGACACCCGAAATCCGCCGCACAAAAGGTAAGCCGGAACAGGGTACAATCCATCTTTCCGCTTACCAAAACGGGAATCAAATCACCATCGAGGTCCAGGATGATGGCATGGGAATTTCACCGGCAATTATCCTCCAGAATGCCATTCAAAAGGAAATTATCTCGGCCACCAAAGCCAATCAAATGACAGATAAAGAAATCCTGAATTTGATCTTCAAACCCGATTTTACGACCCTGACAGTTGCTTCCCAAATTTCCGGGCGCGGTATCGGGCTTGATGTGGTCAAAACCAATATCTCTAAATTAAACGGAACCATTGACATTGATACAAAAGTGGATTGTGGAACCAAATTCATAATCTCCTTTCCGGTAACTTTAAAAATCCTGGCTGGTTTAGCCATTAAGGTTGTGGATGAATATTTCATCATCCCCGCCTATGCCTATTACGATATTCTGAAACTTTCGGAATGTGTCATTCAGGAATCCAGTGGGCAAAAAAAGGTACACTATAAAAATTCCCAGATCCCGTTGATCAGTCTGGCTGAGTTGTTGAATATTTCCGATGGTGAATTGCAAAAAGAGAAATATGTGATTGTCGTTGCCATGGCCGAAAAACGCATCGGTTTGATTGTTACAGAACTATTCATTCATGAAGAAACCGTCGTCAAATCAACCGTCGCCACAAAGAGTAAGGTTCCCTATACTTCCGGAACGACGATTCGAAGCAACGGCCAGATGGCGCTAATCCTGGATATTAACAAAATCATTGATTGGGGTTACCGAGAAGAGGTCGCCGTTATCTGAGTATCATGCAAGCAAATACTGGATTACCGAAACAATTATGCGATCTGACCGTGCTGTTCGTGGATGATTCGCTGACCATGCGACGGATTATCAGAAATTCCCTTGAGAAAATCGGTATCCACAAATTTCTGGAAGCGGAACATGGGGCAATGGCTCTGGAGCTTTTGCAGAAACACAAAGTTGATGTCATTCTTACTGATTGGAACATGCCGGTGATGAATGGTGAAGACTTTATTAAAACGGTGCGCCGCAATCCGGTTTTAAAGGACATCCCATTCCTAATGATTACCACGCGGGGCATGCGCGAAGATGTTCTGCTGGCCATCAGTCTGGGCATAAATGGTTATATCGCCAAACCTTTTACCAGCAACATCTTGAAAGAGAAAATAGTCAAGCTGACGCTCTCGAAAAAAACAGCTGAACCAAAACTAAAACCTGAAATGCTGAATTCAAATTGAATGCAAAAAATAACAACTGGATAAACCATATGGAAAACAGCTTCATCCCTTTCGAAAAAAATCTTGTCTCCGAGACTCAGAAAGGAAATCTCGATTATAACCACATTATCAAGAGAAATCAAGTGCAACTCAGTTCACCGGTAAAAATAGCCCATCAAGCCGATACATCGGAGCCTGTTTGCAATCCGGGCAAAATAGAACCCCTCTACAATGACGGCACCGTTATCGGTCTGCGATATCACTGTCATTGCGGTAATGTCGCCGAAATAACCTTTGAATACGATTCTGATAACAGCTAGCGGAATCGGAGTACAAGTAAGTAATGGCACCTATCTCCATCAAGATCAGCGATAACGGTATGGAAGCAAGAATTTCGATTACTACAGCCGGTAACTCTTTCCCTTCCAAAAGTGAAATATACTCTGAAATTAAAAAGGCTGGGATCGAATTCGGAATCAAACATTCCGTAATCCGCGAGATTATCGCTAATCAGAAAAACGTCCGGGATGTGGTCATGGCCCGCGGCAAAGACAGCTCCAGTTTGCTGAAAGAAAACCTAATCTGGTATGTGGACTTAGCCGAATATTATAAACCAAAAATCACTTCCGAGGGTAAAGCTGATTTCAAGCAGTTAAAACAGATCGAACTGGTCAAAAAAGACCAGGAACTGGTTTCACAAATTCCCTTACAGCAACCGATTCAAGGCCGTTTGGTGACTGGCGCAGAGGTGGAGATTCGAGCCAACTTTCTGGAACAGCTAAAAGGTAAAAATATCGGAATCTCCAATGACGGTTTGACACTATACTCGCTGATTAATGGCTGTGCCTTTTGGAAATCAGAGCGTTTAAATGTGGATAATATCTACCATGTCGCGGGTGACGTTGATTATCGTACTGGGAATGTGGATTTCAATGGCACCGTACTAATTGACGGCGATGTGCGTTCCGGTTTTCGAGTAAACGCCTCGGGTTCCATTTATATCAATGGAAATGTGGAAGCGGCAGAGATTTATTCCGAGAACGGCGACGTCATCATTAAATCAGGGGTACTCGGCAAAGGCCGGGCAAAAATCTTAGCCAGCGGTAATCTTCACTGCCGCTTCCTTCAGGATGCCACTGTCGGTGTTAAGAAAGACGTCATTATTGAACGATATGCTATCAACAGCGGAATATCCGCTAGCGGAAAGGTCTACTTAATTCAAAATGAGGGGCTGATCCGCGGAGGCAAGACCTTTGCCGATGACGGCATGAAAGCCCTCGAAGTCGGCTCACCACAAAATATTTCGACTGATATTGGAATCAGCAGCATTAGCAAACCCGAAGACGATGCTGAACAATGGCAGCTGGACAGTCTAATAGAGGAATCGAGAGCAAAGTTGACCCACATTTCCAAAAAGGTTGAGTTTCTCAAGCTGCTGGAAAAACGGATGAACAAACTCTCTCAGGAAAAAGAAAACGATCTGCTGAGCTCTATCAAGCAGATCGAAGAGATCGAGGATAGAATTAAAGAAATTGAGCAAAAAAAACAGATTATCCTTGAAAAAAGTCTCCAAAGTGAATCTGACAAAACCATCCGGATACACAAAACGATTCACCGGGGCGTTGTCATCACTATTGGTGATCTTCAGTACTTAAATGAAAAATCCGTCGACAATACCAAAATATATCGCCGGGGGAATCAAATCTATATTGAAAGATGTGGTGATATCATATGAATCCAGAAAATATCTCAGTGCTCATCGTTGACGACGAGACAATTATTGTGGAGCAATTAGTTTTTTTCTTCAACAGTTTGAGCTATTCAGTCACTGGTTTGAGTGATCCGGAGGAAGCCCTTGAACTACTTCACAAGCAGGCCTTCGATATTGTTTTGACCGACTTGAAAATGCCGCGGATCTCAGGTATGGACCTGATCCAGGCAATCAAACTGTTGAAGCACGACACTAAAATTATCATTTTTACCGGCTATGCCACCACCGACTCGGCAATTGAAGCCCTTAAACAGGGGGTTTATAGTTATATTCTCAAACCCTACGATCTGCAGGAGCTGCGGACAACTGTTGAAAATGCGGCTACCGAGCTTTACCTGAAAAGAGAGAATATTATCTTAAACCAGAAAATCAAGTTAATGTTCGAGTACATGTCAACTCTCTATGATATTGTCTCGATTCTCTACCAGGTATCGGATTTTGATCTGACGATGGAAATGATTCTGGATACGCTAAAAGAAGGCATCAAAGTCGAAAAAGCATTTATCAGCCTGTTGAATGAGGAAAATACGCGCTATGCCATTCACAGCGCAAGTGGCTTGCCTGCCCAATTCAAAAATGATTTCGTCTTCAATATCGGCGATACTATGGGAAATATACCGATATCCGCCGCGCAATCACAAATCATCCATGCCGAGGATCTCAGCGATCATCCTCAGGCTAAACTCTTTCAGACAATTGATAATTTCCGGCAGCTGTTACTGATCCCAATCAAATACCAGGAAAAAGTACTGGGCTTCATTGGTACAATCAATCTGACCGAATCTGTTTTTTTGGAAGAGGATATCCTGAAGCTCCTGGATATTTTTGCGGTTCAGATCGGACCGATCATCCATAACTACCGCCTTCAAGAAGTTTGTTCCCAGAAAAGTACTCCTGATGATATCATTGACCGGATAATCAGTCACAATATTGTTAAAGCAAAAGAATCACAAAGCATCCTCTCCTTTGCCTTATTGCGTCTGACGACTAACCCGCAAATCAGTCAGCTGCCGCCGCTGGATGATATTAAAAACTCCTTTAAAGAGATTACCCAGCGTGAGTTTCAGGATGAGGCCGAGATTGTCTGGCAAAATTTTGATTCAGCCTTAATTATCAGTCCCAATAAGGACAGCGTCGCAAATGACCTATCCTGCTCCCACCTGCGTACCGAAATTGAGAAATATTTCAGTACCGAAGAAAACGAAATACCCATTTCCCTAAATTATTCCATTGCTTTTTACCCAAAAGACGGAAATTCTTCCAATAAAATTCTGACTACCCTAAATGCTCGTTTACTAAACACCTATGATAATCAAACCGAATAACGGTAAAGGAGAAAATCATGAAAAGCAATCAATCCGACTATCGTAAGATCTTAATCCTGGATGAAGATCAGGCATACATTGGATTACTGTCTCGTGGTTTCGAACAATATAATTTTCAGGTTACCTACGACAATCCCGATTCATTCCTGCTTACCGCACCGGGAACCTTCCGCCCGAACTTCGCCCTAATTGATACCTATCTCCCCACGACTGCGCGGATCGAATTGTGTAAAAGCCTACAGTTTTTTTTCCCGCAACTGTATCTAGTTCTGATGCCCAGAGAACAAACACTCGAGCTGAACATGCAGCTGTTGAAAGAATATGCTTATGACTTTTTGGTAAAACCGTTTAAATTTGCTCAGGCTCTATCGGTAATTAACCGGGCCCAAAAAGATCTTGAACTGGAAACGAAATATCGCCAACAAGCGATGCTGATCGAGAAATTAAAACAGGAAAACCAATACCTGCGCAAATCAATCGGCAAAAAGTCCCCAAAAAGTATCCCGACACCGACTTTCCCTCCACTCGAAAGAACTCGGGATTTCAGCCAAAATACACTCGGTCAGGATAACGCATAGGGTGTTAGTACAGGGATCGAGGAAATTCAATCCTAGTAAGCCAAATAAACTCCGCTTGATTGCCGAGCTGCTCATAGTAAAAGGGTGATTTTATGAAAAAGATTTTGATCGTTGATGATGACCCGAGCATTCGCAATGTTATGAAAACCGTGCTAAGTGATTTAGGCTATCAGGTTGAAACTGCCTTCGACGGTACTTCAGCCTTAAACCTAGTTGCTGGTAAATTCTTTGATGTCGTCATCACCGATCTGGTTATGCCTGATATTAATGGTATTGACCTAATCCAAAAAATCAAAAAGCAGCATGCAAACAGCGGTTATATTGTAATCTCAGCCTATGGTACAATCGAGAAAGCCGTTGAAGCAATGAAGTTCGGTGCCTTCGATTTTGTGACTAAACCATTTTCAATCGCTCAAATCCAATCTAAACTCGAGAAATACTTTGAATATGCCGGTTTAAAAGCCGAGAATATTCAATTAAAACGCGAGCTCTCGAGGGAGCTGACGTCGCGCCAGATTATCGGTAAAAGTTCCTCAATCGAAATGATCCTGAATCAGATCGAGATGGTCGCTAAAAGTAATGCACCAGTCCTTATTCAAGGGGAAAGTGGCACGGGCAAGGAACTGATTGCCCACGCGATTCATCGCAACAGTACTCGGGCTGATTTACCTTTCATCAAAGTAAACTGTGCGGCAATCCCCGAAACCCTCTTTGAAAGCACTGTATTCGGTCATGAAAAAGGATCTTTCACTAATGCTATCAAAACAACCAAGGGATTGTTCGAAGAGGCTAATTTTGGCACGATCCTTTTGGATGAAATCAGTGAGATGCCATTTCCCATCCAAGCCAAATTACTGCGTGTGTTGCAGGAAGGGACTATCACTCGCATTGGCAGCGTAAAAGAGATTCCGGTAGATGTGCGGGTCATTGCAACTACCAATCAGAACATATTAAAAATGATTGAGCAAAATAAATTTCGCTCCGATCTTTACTATCGCTTAAATGTATTTCCCATTAAAGTCGCACCTCTGCGGGCACGAATCGAAGATATTCCGATATTAATCAACTATTTCATCGAGAAGTTCAAAACCAAATATCATTATAAACAAAAACATATCGATCCAAGTACGATTGATGCCCTGATGCAACGCAATTGGCCTGGTAACGTCCGCCAGCTGGAAAATATGATCGAGCGTGCAATTTTATATTCCGGCAATCAGGATACTCTCGAACTGGATTATTTCACCAGGGAAGCCGAGTTGCCGGCTCCCGACTCTGAGGAGGGAGAAAGCTATATTTCGACGCTCTTCGAAATGGAAAAGCGAATGATCTTCAATACTTTGAAGAGAACTAAAGGCAACCGCAGCCAGGCTGCTAAATATCTCGGAATCAGCGTCAGAACTTTACGCAACAAGCTGCACCTCTACGAAGAGAACGGCAATCCTATCCCCGAATAGGAAATTTCAAAACACTCACCTAACCCGAATAAATTGGAATAAAATATCTGCCCTTTGGATTATATTTAATGGGATTATTCCAATACCTACCCGGGAGTCTCTACCGGAGTAATTCATAATCATCGTATTCGACGAGTCAGAAGCGGAATTGACACTGACTGAGATAACGAGTAACTCTTCCAGTGTATCACTTCGCAATGAGAGAAAATTAACCGGACTCGAGATCTGAGATATCAGATTTCAATAATTATATCACTTATTGACTACCGCATGAGAATCTTGAGCTTCAGACCGAAACACTGGAAATTTCTCCGCAATACTCAGGATTACCTGACAAGGACAAATAGTCCTTAGTTTGGAAATATTTTCCTACTGGCTTCCCTAATTCCTATGCGACCGAGCTTATTATAGATTTCGGCAGCCTGTGTCTACCTGCCATATCTCATTGTTAACTAAGAAAATGTATCTAATATTTCGATCACCCTCAATTAATAGTCGGAATAGAATCAAGCTGGCATAACAATTGACATGTAAAAGGACATTATGGAGATAAAAGTATTTAACACAAACCAAACCGAGTTACTAAAAAAAGCCCTGGATGTCTATACCCAAAAACATAATGCGATTGCCCAGAATATTGCCAATCTGGAAAACCCAGATTATAAACCGGTTCGGACAGATTTCAACACCATTCTGAATAACAAGATCGGCAACTCAAAGATTAAAACTACAACTGAAAAACATATCGTCGCACCTCATTATCCACCACAAGATATCAGTGGTCAGACCGACCAGGAGAAAGTTGACCTGACAACTGAAATGACGGAATTGGCTGAAAATCAGATCCGACACGAATTTGTTAGCCAAGTCCTGGGTGGGTATTACGAAAAGCTACGAATGGCAATATCAGGAAAGTAAGCACCAACGAGGACTACCCAAAATGGATGGAATATTCTCAATACTACACAATAATCTGGATGGTTTGAAACTACAGCTAAAAAGGCTGGAAACCATTTCGGAAAATATTGCCAATGCCGAACGAGTGCCCGATCAAAACGGAAAAATTTACCGGCGCAAGATAGTTACCGGCGGTAGTAATAAGGAATCCTCGAACGGCACTTTCGCCCAGCAGATGACACTGAGCCTGACGACTACTAATCAAAAACATTTAAGCGAACCATCATCTATAACAGGCTTCCACCAAGTTGAGGAAAACAGTAAGCAAGACCCCGAAATCTGCGAAGTGGGAAAAGGTAAACTGACCTATGATCCGACAAATCCCCGGGCTGATGAGAACGGCTACCTCATGGTTTCAGATGTAAACGTTATCGAGGAAATGGTAGATATGATTGCAGCCAGCCGTGGTTATGAAGCCAATGTAACCGTTATGACAGCCGCTAAAGAAATGGCCAAGTCAACCCTGAAGATCTAGGCAGATTGGCATGAAAATCAATACGGATATCAATCGGATTGCTAATGAAGACCTACACCTTCATCATTCCCAATCCATCACTGAAGAGAACCTCCGCCGATCAATTGCTTACCAGCCCGAACCGGAATCGGTCGAACCACCCAAAAACTCATCCGCCAGCTCAATCCTCTCCCCGCAAGAATCGGCGACTCTGCACATGCTTTTTGGCGCCGCAAAACCACAGGCTCTCTCTTTTTACGGGAAAACGAAAGTTCAGCAAATACACAAGGGGCATTTAATAGATATTTTGAGTTAAGGAGCAATTATGAAAGCAATCAATAGTGTGACAGACATTCAGGCTTTGCCGCAAATAAAACCAAACGCAGCCATAAAAAATGGCACCGTTAAGGAAAACCCGAAAAACAG
This sequence comes from uncultured bacterium, assembly GCA_964546145.1. Classification (GTDB taxonomy): domain Bacteria; phylum Fidelibacterota; class UBA2242; order UBA2242; family UBA2242; genus CAZAKO01. Next base: position 34,417 of record CAZJIU010000004.1, on the reverse strand, counting down.
CTTCGGCGAAACGATGAAGGAGTTCCTGAGCACCGTAAACAATGACCAGCATGCGGCAGCCCAAAAAGTTCAAGAAATTATCACCGGTCAGTCGCAGAATCTGGCCGAAGCTATGACGGCACTTGAGGAATCCCGGCTGAGTTTTCAACTGATGCTGGAAATCCGCAACAAGTTGGTCGAATCTTATCAGGAAATCAGTCGGATGCAAATCTAGTCTAGGAGATAGGGAGGAGTGAATTGAATAGCATCTTATCATTTTTAGGACGCCTATTTCAGCGATATTCCGTTAGCCAAAGAATCATTATGGTCATAATCTTTGTCGGTATTTTATCATCAGTAATATCACTGGTTATCTGGGCCAATCGGCCGGAATACGATCTCTTATACAGTGATCTTGATCCAGCAGCAGCCGGTGAAATTATCAGTGAGCTGCGCAATCTGAAGGTACCTTACCGGCTGGAAAATCGCGGTCGCACAATCTATGTTCCCACGGATCAGGTCTCCGAAATGAGACTCCAACTCGCCCAAAAAGGATATGGCGGCGAATCTATCAAAGGTTATGAGATATTTGATGACTCAAAAATCGGTATGACAACTTTTATGCAGGAATTGAATACCCGCCGGGCACTCGAAGGTGAATTGACCAAAACAATTAACCAGTTTCCGGAAGTTCACAACAGTCGTGTCCATCTGGTCCTGCCTGAAAATAAATTATTTGAAACCGAACAAAAGGGCTCGGCCTCGGTCGTCGTGCATCTGCAGCCCGGAAAACGATTGAGTCAGAAACAGGTTGACGGAATTGCTTCGCTGGTCTCCAACAGCGTCAAAGGTATTGAACCGTCTGGCGTAGTCATTGTTGATTCGGAAGGTAATTTAATCAGCAATAACCAAGCTGAAGACGAGGTCCTGGGTACCGCGGGCAATCAGTGGGATTTGCGGCACCGGGAAGAGCAAAAATTGCAAAATAAGGTTAGTGATATTGTCGAAAGTATTGTCGGTCCCCATAATGCCGTAGTGCAGGTTGCGGTAGACATGAACTTCGAGAAGATTGAACGCACCCTTGAGGTCCCCGATCCGAACACAGTGGTTGTCGTAAGTGAAGAGTCACACATCGAAACTTCGACTAATCGGGACACAATTAATAATTCCAACCAGAATCGGAAACAGGAAAATACTATCACAAATTATGAAATCGGTCAAACCCGCGAACATTACATTGGCAACTCCGGTACGATTAATAAAATTTCCATCGCGGTGCTATTAAACGGTAAATATATCAAGAGCACGGATAATCAGGGTCAAGAGATTAAAAAATACGTGCCGCGCAGCTCCAAAGAGATCAATCAGATTGCCGCCCTGGTTAAAAGTGCTATCGGCTTCGATGAAAGCCGAGGCGATATCATTGAAGTACAGAACATCGAACTCAATTCGTCATCTTTTGAAGAGGATACCCAATATTTCGTAAAAAACGAAAAACAGCAGTTTATCCAGAACCTGATAAACAAAGGCATCATTGGTCTGGCTATCCTGATTGCCTTTATTGTCGTACGATCCCTATTCAGAAGCGCTAGTAAGAATATGCAGTTAGCTCCTTTGCCGGTGACTCACCGAGCTATTTCTGCCGGAACCAATACTCCGCAACAGCTCGGTCCCGAGGAGGAGCTATCCGAATATATGTACATAAAAAAATTAAGCCCCGAAGCAAAGGCAAAATTAAAAGCCAAGGATAAGATGACCACCGAAGTGGTTGACTATGTGAAAGGCAGCCCCGAAGATGCCGCCAAACTGATTCGTTCCTGGCTAACCCAACCAAGCAGTTGATCTATGAGTGAAACAAATCCCGTAACCACTATTAATCCGATTCAGAAAGTTGCATTGATAATAATTGCCATGGGGATTCAGAACGCCGCCCAGGTTTTAAAAAACTTGAACGAGACTGAAATTGAAAAGATCACGGTCGAAATTGCCAAACTGAAGGATATTCCCGCCGAAATTCTGGGCGAAGTTATCGAGGAATTCTACGAGATGATGATCGCCAACCAGTATATCGTCCAGGGCGGTTTGGATTATGCTAAAAAAGTCCTCGAAAGCGCCTGGGGATTTAAAAAGGCGGAAGAGATTATTAAAAAGGTCGAGGCTTCCACGGAAGTCAGTGCTTTTTATCTCCTGCAAACCGTAGATGATAAACAATTACTGAGTTTCCTGCAGAATGAACATCCCCAGACGGCAGCCCTGATTCTGGCAAATTTAAAACCGCAGCAGGCAGCTGCAATATTATCCGAACTGCCTGAAGAGAGTCAGAGTGAGATTGCCTTCCGGCTGGCCACAATGGAAAAGACCTCACCCGAGTTAATCGAAGACATCGAAGGTGTCCTGCGGGAACAAATCGGTACCGTATTCGGCGGTGATCTGAGTACCTCGGGCGGCGCCGAAGCTGTGGCCGAAATCTTAAACTCTGCTACCCGCTCAGCCGAGAAGAATATTCTGGATCGTTTACGGGCTCGGGATCAGAAATTATCTGAAGAAATTACCAGCCTGATGTTCCTCTTTGAGGATATTATCAAACTCTCCGACTCGGCCATTCAGCGGATTGTCAAAGAAGTGGACTCGAAAACTATAACTCTCGCCTTAAAGGCTACCAGCGGCGAACTAAAAGATAAAATTTTTAAGAACATGTCTGAACGGGCGGCGGATATGTTGAAGGATGAATTAAGTTACCTGGGACCAGTGCGGGTCCGCGATGTAGAATTAGCCCAAAAGCAGATTCTGGATATAATTCATAACCTGGAAGAGTCTGGCGAAATCCAGATCAACCGTACCGAAGAGGAAGAAATTATCGAATGAAATATACTTTACGGCTTAGTAACGGCATTAAAGATATCCACCTGAAAAATTCCGAACCGGAACTCGTTTCAACTGATGAGATATTCGCCGATAACCTGGACGAAATGCTGGACTCAGATGAGCAGATTATTACCAAATTAAAAAACCGCATCTTTACTCTGGAGGTCACCGTCGAAAAAGTCCGGGAAGAATCCTTTCATGCCGGCTTCCAAGAAGGTAAAAAAACGACCGAAGCGGAACTCCGCCAGCAGATGGAAACTATGCCAGCCGAATTTACCAGCCTTACTCAGTCGCTCCAGGAACAGTACGGTGATGCCATTAGAAAAATGGAGATTCCCATTCTACGTATGGCCTTTAAAATTGCCCAAAAAATCATCGGCGATCAAATCGAAGCAGACAAAAAACAGAATGAATTTCTAAAAAATCAGATTCGCCGGTTCCTGGAGATAATTACGGACAACGGCAAGGTCACCATTTTCGTTCACCCGCAACAATTGAGCTGGATCGGTCATCAGCAGCTCAAAGATGGGACCTCCTTTACCGGCAACATCATTTTCAAACCCAACTCCAATTTAAAACCAGGCGAATGCCTGCTGGAGACCAATGAATACATTGTGGATGGTACTATCCTAGGTCAATTGGAACGGATCGAAAAACAGCTTTTTAATTAAAGTAAGCTATGTACAACATCGTTCAGAAATACGATTCCGCAATCGAAGATATCAACCGATACGATATCGTCTATCTGGATGGCAAGGTGATCCAGTTTGTAGGGCTTGTCATCGAGTCCACATTACTTGAAGGAAAAGTAGGCGAATTATGTGAAATATATCCACCCTCCGGCTCGCCGGTCAGAGCGGAAATTGTGGGTTTTGTGGGAGATCGGGTATTGCTGATGCCACTGGATAGCGTGACCGGAATTTCACCGGGCAGCCGGGTGCGACGCAGTTCACGACCGCTGTCGGTTCCGGTAGGCCCTGAACTCTTAGGCCGCGTTCTGGATGGTTTAGGAAATCCAATTGACGGGAAGGGACCGTTACACTGCGAAACCCACCAATCCGTTCTGAATATTCCTCCCAACCCAATGCAGCGGATTCCTATAACCGAGCCTTCGGCCACTGGCATCCGCTCAATTGACGGATTGGTTACCATCGGTAAAGGTCAAAGAGTCGGAATCTTTTCGGGCAGCGGTGTGGGCAAAAGCGTCATGCTCGGGATGATTGCCAACAATGCGGAAGCCGAGGTAAATGTCATTGGTCTGATTGGCGAGCGCGGGCGCGAGGTGCGAGAATTTATCGAGCGCAGTCTGGGTCCCGAAGGATTGAAACGTTCCGTTGTCGTTGTCGCCACTTCCGATCAGGCTGCCATGGTGAGAATAAAGGCGGCTCTAATTACGACTACTATTGCCGAATATTTCCGCGACTTGGGAATGGACATTATGTTGATGATGGACTCACTGACACGGGTTGCTATGGCCCAGCGCGAAATCGGCCTGGCCACTGGCGAACCGCCGACGACTAAAGGTTATACTCCTTCCGTTTTTTCACTGCTCCCCCGCCTGCTAGAGCGAGCCGGTAACTCAGCCATCGGTAGTATCACCGGATTATACACGGTCCTCGTCGAAAGTGACGATATGGATGATCCCATCGCAGATGCGGCTCGTGCCGTTTTAGATGGCCATATTGTCCTTTCCAGAAAATTATCTACCCGCGGTCATTATCCAGCAGTTGATGTGCTGGAAAGTGTCAGTCGTCTGAAAAATGATGTCGTTTCTGATGAACATCGTCAACAGGCTCAACAGATTCTCGAATTGATGGCCCATTATCGGGAATCTGAAGACTTGATCAACATCGGGGCTTATGTAAAAGGAACCAATCCCAAAGTAGACCGGGCTATTGGAAAAAATGAATTGATCAATACTTTTCTGCGTCAGGGAATGACTGAACCCTCCCTGTTTCAGGATACCTGCACTCAACTATTCCAAATTCTCAAGGAAGAATGATTAACCGATGAATAAGACTACTCAATTTCCACTCCAAAAAGTACTGAACTATCGCCAGACTATCGAAGATACCCGCGGCATAACCCTGAAACAGGCTCAGTCTCTCTTACATCGCGAAGAACAAAAACTGGACGACCTCGAAAACCACAAAGATTTAGTCCTGAATGATAATCAAAAAGATTTTCAAGAGGAAAAATTACTGACGACCACGACCCTGCTGCAAACCATGGATTACATTGTGCAGCTTAATGATAAGATCGAAGCCCAGCATAATCATGTAAAAAAAACATCCCAGAAAGTCGAAAAAAATCGGGACGAATATATTCAGGCTAGTAAAAATCGCAAGATGATAGAAAAGCTTAAAGAAAAATATATAACCGAATATCATAAGGATTTCCGCAAAAAGGAACTCAAACAAGAATCCGAAATTGCCAATCGGATTGTCTCTAATCAGAAAAAAAACGATCTCTCATGAAAAAAATACTCCTATGGATCGGCCTCGGAATCGCTCTTTTCATCGTTTTGGTGGGAATTACTTTCGCCATTCTATCCTTCCTCCACCCCCTCAATAAAGAGGTAAAACTCGAGACAATTTCCGGAGATCAGAAACTGGCCAAAGATATGCTGGCTCAGAAACAGCGAGAGATCGATTTAGTAACGTCAGAATTGGACAGTCTGCGGCAGGATTTAGCGGAAACAGGTTTCATTCGTGACAGTCTAATAGAGGCGAATGATTTCAACGAAGGCTTAGTTCGGGAATATCGCAAGACGGTTGATATGCTGAAAGCGGAATTAGCTACCTCAACCAAAAAAAACCTCTCTACCAAAGAGTTGGCTAAAACTTATGAATCGATGAAAATTGCCGAAATGCAACCAATCCTCGAAAAACTCGAGGATCATACGATCCTGGAACTGTATGAGAACATTAGCAGTCGTAATCGTAAGAATATCCTGATGGCTTTATCCGCCCAGCGGGCTGCCCGGATTACCCAGAAAATCGCTAATACATCAATGGGTACCGAATGAAAGCAATCCACCTGGATAACATTCTCAATAATCTCTCCCTAATGGGTATTAATCCTTGCTTAGGAATCCCGTCAGATGCAAGCTCTCTACCCCGGTTTGGTGACCTTTACCAGACATTTTTGACAAGATCGTTACTAAGGGAAAATTTTTATCAATCACCCCAAAATACCTCCAACCTTTCAACTTCCGAGTCTACCTTAAAAATACCGACTGACGTCGAAAATCCTTATATCTGCTTAAACCCTGATCTCAATATTACTGAATCAGCGCCGACTGATGCTGAGCAGACGACTCCAAACAAAACAAATCAGGAGAAGCCCGCTGAGCAGCTCAGACAAATAATCCGGCAAAATGAATCCTTGCTAATAAACGCCAATGATTTTCCGGGTCAACCAACCAACGAATTTTTCTGGGATTCAAGCCTGGCAGCTAAAAGCCAGGCGATTGCGGAAACAATCATTCAGAATCCAAATGAAGCAAATAATTTTAACGGATTACCCAACAATCTGGTTAATAATTTGCCGGGTGGACCGCTGACCGCATTCCCCCAAGCACCTGCCCAATCCGGCAGACTTCCGGCCAAGCTGTCAAACAATCTCCTGAATATCATAGATCAAAATGCAGCTCCCATGGCTAACTCGGGCTTTCTTGAAAAAGAGTCATTGTTGATCGAACAGAGTTCCGACAACTCGCAGATTACCTCCCCGACTAAATCGCCCATTCAAGTACCAGCCAATGAGAATCTCCCAATTCCTTTCTTGACTACCAAGACCACTACCAATCACCAGCACTCAGCTGAATCACTTATCCAAAATATGCAAGATGTAGAAAAGATATCCATTCCGGATCTGGATGCCAATCCGTCAACAAAGGCAGTAGAAGATGTATTGCTCTCACCAGACACCGAAAAACCTATTATTCAAGGATTAAACAGTCATATACCTGAAAAACAATCAGTGGAGGCATACG